>JAMLIA010000059.1 GCA_023954495.1 Thermomicrobiales bacterium
AAAAGTGTCGTGCCCTGCATCGGGACGATCAGATCCTCGGCACCAGTCTCTGGCGCGCGCGGGTTCCAGCCGAAGAGCGTTGACACCGGCACGGTCAGATCCGGCAGTCGCAGTCCGGCCACCTCATTGCCATCCGTATCGACCGCCGAAACGAACGTCGGGTAGCGCTCGCCCTCGACCGTCGGGTAGGTGCCGACGCCCTCAGCCGCACGCTCGCCGAGATCGACGCGGCGAATGCGCAGGATTTTGTCCGGGTCAGGCAGGTGCAGATCAGGGATCGGCGGCACGCCGTCCAGCGCCGTCGCGCGCGACACCGCCGTGCCATCAACCAGACGCGGGTGGGCACTCTCCGGCGGCACGTCGCCGCCACTCACCCACGTGTCAAGGTTCACCAGCGCGGCGCGCAGCAGCGGCGTGTAGTCCAGCGTATTGAACCAGTAGCGCCCCTTCGCGCCATCGGCGGCATTCTCACGGTTCAGCGGCAGGCCGCCCGGGCCGTGCTGTGTACTGGCGAAGTGGTAGATGCGCGTCTCTGGGTCGGGCGGCAGGTCGTGCGAGCCGTCGGTGGCGATGTGCATCAGCGCGCAGTCGCCGCGCCAGTATTCGGCAGACGAGTTCGTCTGAATCACCTTCGGACTGCCCCCGACGGCACGCTGGCGCTCCAGCAGACTGGCGTCGTCGAACGGGCCGAGGTGGCCGAAGCCGGGTGTGTACTGCACCGAGGGCTGGGCGAAGCGGTGATTGAACTCGCCGCGCCGACCGCCGCCGACGTGCGGCATCAGGCCGTCGAAGACCTGCCGTCCCTCCTCGTCGAGGTTGAGCCCGAGCGAGAGGAAGTGGCGTAGGAGTCGGCCATCCTGCGAGACGCCAAATCCATAGACAAAGTCGAGCGCACCGGCCAGCGGATTCTCCGGCGTCGCGTCGTACTTCAGGAACGACGCGATGTCGCGGATCGCCAGCAGGCCCGCGCCAACAACGGGCGAGTGATTCGTCGTGTAGACAAGCTCGTAGATCTTGCCAGGTACGAAGCCGCCATCGAGCCAGAAGTGCTCGGCATCAGCAACCAGCGCGCCGTCTTCCTCACGGGCAAACCGCCACTGGTCGCGCGGGATGGTGCGCGGCGGGTCGTCGTCGAAATCGCGGACGGTCAGCGTGGCGTCGGCCTCGTCGGTATCTGCTGCCGGATACGGGTGATGGACGCGGTCAGCCAGCAGATGCACGTCGTGAGCAAGGCTGGGCTGGAAGCGTAGCGCGATCTGACCGGGAATCGGCTTGCCATCCTGCTGAGCAATCGGTGGCTCCAGACCCATCAGTGCATCGCTGCGGACGACATCCCACTGCCAGCCGATCCAGGCCACAGCGTAGCCGTGCCGGAAGAGGAACCCGTCACCCGCCGGAATATCGCGCGTGGGCGTCGGTGTCGCGGCAGCGCGATTGAGCTGACCATTCAGCAGCTTGCGCCCGCGGTTCGGCACCTCCAGGAACAGCCGCCGATTGCCGAGCGCCGGATCAGCCGGACGCAGCAGGCAGAAGTCGGACGTGAACCTGACCCGACCATTCTCGTCGCGCGGCGCGAGTGCCAGGTCAACGATGGCCTGATTGGCCGGATTCTCCGGATCGACGGCGAAGTGCAGTCTCGCGTCGATGCGTTCGTATGTCCCAGCGTCGCCGAATGACGCCCCGTCGGCAAATGGTTCGCGGCTTAGCACCTCAAGGTGCGTGACAGGCATTGCGCATTCTCCTCCCGTATGATGGTCGCTGGGGCAGTGTATAGCCAATTGCCCTCGTGCGGGCCGCGTCCGGTCCGGAAGGAGAACACCAATGAGCCGGTCAACCGATCCGTTTGCTGATGCTGACGCTGTCCTCGAACAGGCATCTGAAACCGCGCGCGAGTGGGTTCGTCGCCTGGCAACGCAGCCGGTCAGCAGACGTATCGGGCCGACAGAGATGGCCGAGTTGCTCAACGAGCCGTTGCCCGAGCACGGCACCGACGCGCGCGACGTCGTGCAGGCGTGGCTCGATCGCGCCAGGGGCGGCATCGTCGCTTCGCCCGGTCCGCGCTTCTTTGGCTTTGTCAACGGCGGCTCAACACCGGCGGCGCTCGCCGGAGACTGGCTCGCCTCAGCGATCGACCAGAACGCGGGCTTCTGGCTCTCCAGTCCGGCAGCGGCACAGACCGAGCTGGTTGTTCTCGACTGGCTCAAGTCGTTGTTCCACTTGCCGACCGAGTGGCACGGCGCGATCACCAGCGGGGCAACGATGTCGAACCTCGTCGGCCTCGCTGCCGCACGTCAGTGGGCCGGTAATCAGCTCGGATTCGATCCGGCGCTCGATGGTCTGGCCGGTCACCCGCCAATTCCGGTGATTTCATCGACCGAGATCCATGCCAGCGCCCGTAAGGCGCTCGGCACGCTGGGCATTGGTCGCGCCAGCGTGCAGGAGATTGCCGCACCTGGCGGCGCGATCGATCTGGACGAGCTCCGCGCAGCCCTCGAAGCGCTCGACGGACCAGCAATCGTCATTGCCAACGCAGGCGAGGTGAATACCGGTGCGTTCGATGCAATCGACAAGGCCGCTGCGATCTGCCGCGCACACGCGCCGGGCGTCTGGCTGCACGTCGATGGCGCGTTCGGGCTGTTCGCCGCTGCATCACCACAACTCCGGCCACTCGTCGCTGGTATCGAGCAGGCAAACTCGGTCGCTGCCGATGGCCACAAGTGGCTCAACGTGCCCTACGACTCCGGCTTCGCGTTCGTCCGCGATGTCGACATGTTGCGCGCCGCGTTCAACGCCATCGGCCCATACATCGCCCCGGCTGCCGACACCGGCTGGGAACCCGCCTCGCACGTACCGGAGATGTCGCGCCGCTTCCGCGCACTGCCGGCCTGGTGCGCACTGAAGGCGTACGGGCGGGACGGCTACCGCGATCTGGTCGAACGCTGCTGCTCCAACGCCGGATCGTTCGGCGAGTGGGTCGAGTCGACGCCCGGAATTGAGCTCCTCGCCCCGGTGCCGCTGAACATCGTCTGCTTCCGCGTCGTCGCGCCGGACTTGGCCGCCACCCAGCTCGACGCACTGAACGCCGAAGTAGCCGCCGCAATCCAGCGCGATGGCCGCGCGTTCGTCACCGGCACCAGCTGGCGCGGCCAATACGCAATCCGCGCCGCCTTCGACAACTGGGCGACGACGCAATCCGACGTCGAAATCCTCCAGCAAGCAGTCCTCGACGCGCGCGATCTGGTACTGCAGGAAACGACGCACGCATGAGCGTGCCGCTCCCAAACCCGTTCTGTGCAGTTCATCAGTTCGGCGGCCAGCGGCGGACATCGCGTTCCGGGTCGATGTAGCGTGCCTCGAAGACTGGCTCGGCGAGGACGGCGAGGACCTGCAGCGTTGTCTCACCGATATTGCGGAAGCCGTGGACGATCCCTGCGGGGATCAGGACGCTGGCCGGCGCAGTCACTGTCTGGCGCTCATCGCCAACCCAAGCTTCGGCTGTGCCGGCAACAATGCGGAGGACCTCTTCGACCGCGTGGAGATGCGACGGCGCGCCATTACCCGGCGCGCACCACTGCTCGAAGACGGTGAGCTGACCGGCGCCGGCTTCGGCAGAGGCGTACATCCGCGTTTCGACGCCGTCGCGCCAGATCTCCAGTGGGCAATCGGCGTCAGCGCGAATCTTCACCAGCTACCTCCTCACCAAGCTCTGCTCCGGTCAGCCGGGATAGCGGCTGGGCCAGCATCTCGTGCAAGCGCGACTGGCAGCGCCGGAACTTGCGCTCGAACCCGCCGTAACCGTAACTCGGCGGGAACAGATCGTCCGGCTGGCAATCACTGGAAACCAGCAGCGGCATACCACGGTCATAGACCTTGTCGATGAAGTGAACGAAGCGCAGGGCCATATCCTGATCGGTGAGCGGCGCGAGGCCATCAATCGCCAAGCTGGCGTAGCGCTGAATAAGATCACTGAAGTGCAACGGCGGCACCGTGATCAGCATGTGCTGAAGATCGGACCAGCGCAGCACGTCGGGCACGTGGTCGAGCATCGCGGATGACACGATCCGTGGCAGCGTATCGTTCGCGCCGAAGCGCCGCTGGCGGTAGTCATCGCCATCAATGCGAATGGACTCGAAGAGTGCGGCGAGCGTCCCGATCTCGCGCTGAAACTCGTCCGCACTGAATCGCCCTTTACCCAGCTCACCAGGCAACGTGTTGGAGGTGACGATCAGACGCGAACCACGATCCAGCACCGCACGCACAAACGACGTGGACAGCATGGTGTTACCCGGATCGTCCAGCTCAAACTCATCCAGACAGATGAGCTGCGCCTGTCCCAACAGCTCGACCGCAGCGGTCATGCCCATCGCTCCGACCGCATAGGTCAGGTCGGCAAAGGACAAGTACGCCTTCGGCACGTCGGTCGCGTGGTTGGCGGCGGCGAGCAGATGCGTCTTGCCTACGCCGAAACGCCCATCGAGATAGAGCGCATGCCAGCTCGGACCAGAGCTGGAGCGCCGGAATCGATTGATGAGCCCGCGACGGGCCGTGCCGTTGGACAGCTCAGCAACCGCGTCGACTAACCGATCGCGGGCGCGGGCCTGTGACGGGTAGGCGGGGTCGGGCTGGTAGGTGTCGAACGTCGCTGCGTCGAAGCGCGGTGGAACGACGAACGACCGCAGCGATGGCGGGACGACATCGCGAGCGTCGGTCTGGCCTCCGCTCACGCCTCCTCCTCAACAGGCGGAACCTCGATCCGCGGGAAGCGGACGTTGAACGTTGCCCCGTTCTCACCGTCGCTCTCGACCCAGATGATTCCGCCGTGCGCCTCGACGATGCCACTCGCGACGTAGAGGCCGAGACCCAGACCCTCCGAAGAGCTGCGCAACGAGTTGCTACCACTGAAATAGCGCTCGAACAATCGCTGCCGCAAATGATCGGGGACACCCGGACCCTCATCGCGGACGGAGACGATCGCCGCGCCTTCGTCTGCCTGGAGATTAACTGAGACGGTCGTGTCTGCCGGGCTGTAGCGGATCGCGTTGTCGAGCAAGTTGGACAGCACCTGCGTCACGCGGGTGGCGTCGAGCGCCATCTCGACCGGCTCTTCGACACCAACGTATTCAACCGTGTGGTTCTCCGTGGTCATACGCGCCTCAACGACAGCGCTGGTCACGATCTGCCGCAGATCAGCCTCGCCGAGGACGAGCTGCAGGCGCTTCTCCTCGATTCGCGAGACATCCAGCAAGCGGTTGACCAGCTCGGCCATCCGGTTGACCTGAGTATCAATCGTCTCCAACGGGCTAAGCCATTCGACGCCCGCCTGACTGCGGTTCGCACGTCGCAACAGGAGCTGAGCGAAACCCTTCATTGACGTCAGCGGACTCCGAAGCTCATGGGCAGCCACGGCCAGGAACTGATCACGGGCGCGGGCCGACTCCTGCGACTCCTGATAGAGCCGCGAATTGTCGATCGCTACGGCGATTCGGCGCGCGAGATGCTGCGCCAGGGCCATGTCGGCCTCGCCGTAGTGGCGACCGTGCCCGCTGCTCCCCAACGCCACCACGCCCAGAACGCGATCGCGCGCGATGATCGGTGAGATCATGACCGTCGCGGATTGGTCCGGCGCGCTTGCAAGGTCGTCCAGTTCGTGCTGGAACACGTCGCCGTCGAGCGTACAGATGCGCGGCTGCTGCATGCGCGCCGCATCAGCGACCGCGGCGTCGAGCTGCTGCGCGTACGCGAACGGTTCCTGGTCGCATGTACCGGCGTCCGAGTCCATGCCGGCGTGAGCCATTGCCTCGTGCTGCAGATTGCCATCGGTGTCCATGCCATAGATCACGCACCACTCGGCGATGGTCGGCACAGCCAGCCGCGCGACGCTATTCAACGTCTGGTTGACATCCAGCGAGGAGGCCAGATCGCGCGTTGCATCGCTGAGGAAGCGCTGATGTGTCTCGTGACGCCGCCGCTCATCAATGTCGAGGCAGGAGCCGGTGAATCCACGGAACACACCATCGGCGTCGAAGCGCGGCATACCGGTCGCCAGCACCCAGCGGTATTCGCCATCAAAGCGTCGCAGGCGAAACTCGATCTCATACGGTGTTTGCGATTCGAACGCCTCACGATAGGCCACCGTAACATCTGACCGATCGTCGGGGTGCAGGTTTTCCAGCCAGCCGTCGCCGAGATCCTGCTCAGACGGTCGGCCGGTGAAGTCGCGCCAGACCCGGTTGAGATATTCGACGTGGCCGCTCGGCGATGTCAGCCAGAGCATGACCGGCACGCTCTCCGCCATCATGCGGAAGCGCCCCTCGCTCTCGCGCAACGACGCCAGCGCCTTACGCCGCTCGACGAACTGACCAACCTGCCGACCGATCGTCATCAGCATCGCAACCAGCGAATCGTCGCGCGGTTCGAGTTCCTGCGACAGCAGCTCCATGACGCCAATGAGACGACCCTCGGCCTCGATCGGGAACGCGATTGCCGTCCGCAATCCGGCTGTCGCGGCGCTTTCCGCGCGCTCGAACTCCGGATCGTGGCTGACATCGTCGATCCAGATTGGCTCGCGCAGCCGCCAGACGCGACCCGGCAGGTCGTCTTGTCCAAGCCCGCGACGCGAATCCAACTCGAAGTCGGAGATCTCAACGCCGGGGGCGCTCCAAACATCGATGCATTGCAGCGTCTCCGTTACGGCATCGGGTGTCCAGAACAGACCGGCCTGCCAGTCGATGCGCTTGCCGACCGCCTCGATCACAGCGTGCAGACCGTCGGACAGCGAGTCGGAGTTAGCCAGCACCTGGGCAGCCTCGTACTGAGCCGCAATCCGCGACTCGGTGCGCTTGCGTTCACGTAGGTCGACGGAGACAACGACGAAGCCGGCCAACTCGCCGGAATCGACATACAGCGATGAGACGGCTGCGAGGACCGGCAGTCGTCCTCCATCGCGGCGGGGGACATTCAGCTCTCCCTCCCAGGGCTCGTGCCCCGAGAGTTGCGTCAGAATCGCCT
Organism: Thermomicrobiales bacterium; assembly: GCA_023954495.1. NCBI lineage: Bacteria > Pseudomonadati > Thermomicrobiota > Thermomicrobia > Thermomicrobiales > Thermomicrobiales bacterium. Next base: position 7,009 of record JAMLIA010000059.1, read on the forward strand.
GCGCGCGTTCGTGGCCGGTCGCCTCAACCAGCAGCCGCGTGAGGTCGCGGCCGAGCATCTCCTCGCGCGGGTAACCAAACAGCGTCTCGGCACCAGTGCTCCACAGCAGCACCTTGCCGCCCGCATCGGTGGCGATGACGGCGGCCTGCACCTGATCGATCAGCTGAGCCTGGAACCAGAGCCGCTGCTCGACTGACGACCATGCCGATATGTCCTTGAATGTGCCGATGTACCCGACGATAGTGCCGTGCTCATCACGGAGTGGGTTGCTGGTGACGAGTGCAGGAAAGATCTCGCCGTCCTTGCGACGATAATGCACCCGATCGTCTGCGGCGCTGCCGCGCAGATAGCGGTCGCCAATGGCCGCCAACTCTTCGTTACCGGCAGTCTCAACCCACCAGTCGTACGGCGCGCGCTGCCTGATGACCTCTTCGCGCTCGTAGCCAACCAGGTCCAGAAACGCGCGATTGACCTCCACGATCGTGCCATCCAGCGTGCGGATGACGAAGCCATCCTGGACAGCGTCAATGAGCGACCGCAGATAGACTGGCAAGTCGAATGTGCGCTCAGGCATGCAGGATAATCCGTGACTCCGAGCGTGAAGCAATCGAGCAGTGTCTCATCGAGACTCCTGGGTCCGTCTGGGCGGATGCAGGCATCGTGGTCTAACCGACTAACTGTCGATCATACTACGATCTGTCTCACGATCAGAGATACCGCACAGGAGAGGGACAACGATGGACGAGCCGATGACAATTGATGCCTGGATCAGCGACATGACCGCCGCAGTGGCGCGCCTGGCTGCACTCGGAGCGCTCGAAGCGGCAGCCGGGAATGTCTCCATCTTTCTCCCTGCGGTCACACCCGGGCTGGACGAATTCCTTACCCGCCGAATGCCGGCTGCGACTGATGCGTCGGCCAACTTTGGCCCGCCTCTGCCGCCCGGAGTGCTGCTGATTACCGGCACCGGGCGGCGCTTGCCGGACCTCGCGCGTGACCCGGACCGCGTGCTTTGCGCGGTTGTCTGGGATGCGGACGGTACGGCGACGCTGCATCGCGCGCACGAGTCGATCCGCCCGACAAGCGAGATTGACAGCCATCTGGGAATTCACGCGCTGGCGCTCAGCGATCAGCCACGCCTGCACGCCGTGGTCCATGCCCAGCCACCGAAGATCACCTGGCTTTCGCACATCCCCGCCTATCAGGATGGCCCACGCATGAATCGGCAGCTGATGCGTTGGCAGCCGGAGACGCTGGTCATGCTGGCAGACGGCATCGGCGTCGTGCCATTCATTACGCCCGGCACTCCTGAGCAAGGAGACGCGACGACGCAGGCGATGCGCACGCACCGTCTGGTCGTCTGGGCGCAGCATGGTGTCGTTGCGCGATCCGACGGCGGCCCGAGTGCAGCCGTCGACCTCATTGACTACACCGAAGCTGCTGCAACGTACGAGGTGCTGGACATCACATCCGGTCGCCCCGCTCCCGGCATGAGTGTTGCGCAAATGAGATTGATTGCCGAGCGCTTCGGCGTTTCCACGACCCTGCTGGACCAGCTCCCCGAGGAGGCACTGGCTGCTCCGACGATCTGACATCATCGTGCTGTCATGGATTTGTCATGAAACCTTCACAACCAGCGCCCGCAGTGGTATGACAGTCGCTGTTTGACAGTCGCGGCAGGTTCGGGAACGGAGTCAACCATGCACGAGATCTTTCCCGTCGTCGCAGGCGTTCTCGTCGGCTTCATCGCCATGCGAGTCGCATCGATGAAGGTACGCGCCGTCGTGATCGCCATTCTCAGCGTCGTGTTTGGCGTTGCCGCATCGGCGATCAGCGGTGAGCTCGCCATCACCTGGGAGTTTGTTCTCGTCGATATTCCGTTGGTGGCCATCTCGGCGCTGGCGACAATCTTCGTCGTCCACCGGGTCTTCTCCGTTGGAGTGGCCCACCGTTAACTATTCGTATTGCGGGTGGTCGCTCGCTGTAGCGGGCGGTCACCCATCAGATCATCGGAGTCGCCTGTATTGTGACGCTCGCACTCATCACCGGCACACTCACCATCATCATCATCAACATCCTGCTATCCGGGGACAACGCAGTCGTCATCGCGATGGCGTCGCGGCGTCTGCCGCCGCGCGAACGCCGACGCGCGATCCTCGCGGGCGGTGCCGGCGCGATCATCCTGCGCGTGCTCTTCACGATCATCGCCGGACTGCTGCTGCAGATCCCGCTGCTGCAGGCAATTGGCGGGGTGATGCTGGTCTGGATCTCGTGGCGCTTGCTGCGTGACGAAGGCGACGAGCAGGATATCCAGGCGGCGACAACCGTCTGGGGAGCGTTTCAGACGATCGTCATCGCCGATCTGTTGATGAGCCTCGACAACATTCTGGCCATCAGCGGTGCAGCTGAGGGGTCGCTCTCGCTGCTCATCTTCGGGCTGGTGGCCTCGATGCCGATCATCCTGTTCTCATCAACGCTGATTGCCCGGCTGATGAACCGGCTGCCGTGGCTCAGCCTCGTCGGTGCGATCATCCTGACGATCACGGCGGCGCGCATGGTCATTGACGACGCAGTGATCGACGCCCATATCAGTCACACCCACCACGCCATCGTGCTGGTGATTCTGGCAGTGGCGTTTACGCTCGTCGCCGTCGGGCCATCACTCGCCGCGCGCAACTGGACGACACACGCCGAACACGGCAACACGCCTCAACCGGAAGCCTGATCAGACGGCAGGCGCGTGAGCATGTTCCATTTCGAGCAGCGCGGCCTTGATCTCCAGCCCACCACCGTAATCCCGCAATGACCCGTCTGCGCCAATGATGCGGTGGCAGGGCACGTAGATCGACAGCGGGTTCGCACCGTTCGCCGCACCAGTTGCCCGCACCGCCTTCGGCCGCCCGATCTGGTCGGCGATCTGCCCGTAGCTGCGTGTCTGCCCATACGGCACAGCGCGCACCGCCGCCCAGACTGCCTGCTGGAACGGCGTGCCACGCGGATCGAGCGGCGTCGTGAACTCGCGGACATCACCGGACGCATACGCATCCAGCTCGGCGATGGACTGCTCGACGACGGCGTCCGCTCCGGCCACCGGACCATCGACGATCTCGGCATCGCGGCCAACCCAGCGTTGAGCCCAGTTCACCCACCAGTCGGGCTGCTCGCGGCGAAACTCCAGCCGGAGCAGACCGTCGGTTCCAGCCAGCAGATAGGCGCGACCGAATGGCGATTCCCAGATCGCCCGCCGAAGCATCGCCCCGATCATGCGGCACCGTCCAGCAGTCGCTCCAGCTCGTCCAGCAGGGCAGTGAACGCATCCAGCGCGCGCTCGACCGGCGCAGCCGTTGTCATATCAACACCGGCATCACGGAGCAGGTCGAGCGAGTAGCGCGACGACCCGCCGGACAGGAACGCGCGGTAGCGCTGCCGGGCGGGCTCGCCCTCCTCGATGATCTGGCGCGAGAGCGCGACCGCTGCCGAGATGCCGGTCGCGTACTGATAAACGTAGAACGCGCGGTAGAAATGCGGAATGCGCGACCACTCGGCTGCCACATGCTCATCAACTGTGACATCCGGCCCGTAGTAGCGCGCGCAGAGGTCGGCGTAGTGCTGATCGAGCAGGTCCGGCGTCAGCGCCTCGCCGGCCTCAACCCGCTCGTGCGCCCAGCGCTCGAACTCGGCGAACATCGTCTGGCGGAAGAGCGTGCCGCGAATGTCCTCCAGCGCGTTGTTCACCAGATACATCTCGAACGCGCGGTCGCCGGTCTGCCGTCGCAGCGCATCGTTCATCAGCAGCTCGTTGACCGTCGACGCGACCTCAGCGACGAAGAGCGTGTAGTGGCTATAGGTGTACGGTTGTGTCGTGCTGGAGTAGTACGAGTGCATGGCGTGGCCGGACTCGTGGGCCAGTGTGAAGACATCGCGCAGCCGCCCGGACCAGTTCATCAGGATGAACGGGTGGACGCCGTAGACGCCCCACGAGTAGGCACCGCTCGACTTGCCGACGTTCTCGTAAACATCGACCCAGCGCGAATCGAAACCACCGGCCAGCGTTGCACGGTAGTCATCACCAAGCGAGCCGAGCGCACCGAGGACGGTATCGACGCCCTGCTGGTAGGTGAACTCGCGATCGACCTCCGGGACTATCGGCACGTACAGGTCGTAGACACCCAGCGAATCCAGCCCGAGGACCTTCTTGCGCAGGGCGATATAGCGATGCAGCACGTCGAGGCGGCTGTTCACCGTCTCGATGAGCGTGTCGTAGACCGTTACCGGGATGTTGTGCGGTGCAAGCGCCGCTTCGATCGACGATCCATAGTTGTGCACGCGCGCGTAGAACGCGTCCGCCTTGACGCTGGCCGCGTAGATCGCCGCCAGCGCGTTGCGGTGGTCGCGATACTCCTGATGGAGTTGTGCGAACGCCTGCTGCCGGACACTTCGCGTTCTGCTCTCCATCAGTCGCGAGTAGTTGCCCTTGGTGAGCACAACGTCGTTACCTGCCTCGTCGGTGACGGTGCCATAGCGCATGTCGGCATCATTAAGCATGTCGAAGATGTGGCCCGGTGCCATCGCCATCTCACCGGCGGCAGCCAGCAAGCGCTCCTGATCAGCGGACAGCACATGCGCACGCTGCCGCAAAAGATCTTCGAGGCCGTGGCGATATAGCTCAAGGTCCGGCTCGGCCGTCAAATAGGCATCAATCGTCCCGTCCGGCAGCGCCAGGATCTCCGGCTCGACGAACGAGTTAACCTCGCCGGCGTCGATGCTGAGCTTCACGGCGCGATCGTAGTTCGCGATCGCCCCCGCGTTGCTGTTGTCCTCGTCCTTGCGCAGTCCGGCCCAGCCGAAGATACGCCCAAGCCGTTCGCCCATCGAATCCTGCAGCCGCAGCACGGCCAGCAGTTGCCCCGCGCCGTCGCCAATCGTGCCCTGCAGCGCCGCCAGCCGCGGCATATCGGCGCGCACCTCGTCGATCGCAGCCAGCCAGGTCGCCTGATCGGGAAGATGGGCATGTCAGGTCCCAGGTGTCCTCAACCGGCACATCGGCCCGGCTTCGCAGTGTCGTTCCAACCATTCATTGGCTCCTGTGTGTGTGATCGTTGGGCAAATCAAGCTCGTCCTGTTCGCAGACTCGACCTCAGCACCGTGACGCATCGTCGTCTGCGGGAAGCTGCGGGCGTCGGCAGTAACTGGCGCGACCCGGCCGTGCCGGCAGCTAACGCTTCGCAAGCTCCATCAGGCGCGCAGTTTGCGCCTCAGGATCGAAATAGAGGCGTGGGATAATCATCGCGTTCGCGCCAAACAGGACAAATTCGTAAATTGGTTCGCCACCATGGCCCATCTGCGCGTGGATATCCTGCGGCGGATGCGGAATGATGGCAACGTCGCCGGTCTCCAGTACGCGCTCCTCGACCATCTCAACCTGAGCGTGTCCCTCACCATCGCCGCTGTCCAGGCGTCGCCAGACCTGATACTGGTCGCGCCCCTGGTAGACGCCGACGATCCCCCATGTGCCGTGATTGTGGATTGGCGTCATTCCCTCCGGACCAAAACGAGCGCGGACAAGCGTCAGACCAGACTCGTCTGTATATAGCGGCGTGGACTGCCGGCCGGTGTGGATATTCCCATTCACATCGACATGGTTCGCCAGCACCTCCGGCTCGCGGACGAACGTCGCCATCCGGTCGGCGATACGTTGCAGCCCGGCATCGTTCGAACCGTGCTCATCCAGAATCGTCTTCACATCGCCGATAAACGCATCGACGGAAGCCTGCATGCTCATTCGTGATCACCTTCCCGAGTCTGCGAGATTCTAGTCGGTCGTCGCTGGAAAGCCGTGGCGCAGCTCGTCCGCCGAGTAGCGCGAACGTGTCAGTGGTCCCGCTGCGTTCAGCCGCAAGCGACGGCCCTTCGGATCGTCGTCTTCGCCGACCGGCTCAACCGTCACCGCCCCGTGCCACGGCTCGTAGATACCGCCATAAGGGTGAAAGTGGATATAGAGATCGTCTGCACCAACGAGGCGCTGCACCGATTCCGCATCGACGGCGATTTCGCCGCGCCACTCATCGAGCGGCAGGTGCTGCCCGACCATCTCATACACGACGATGCACCAGCCACGCGCCAGCTCGTCGCCATCTGCTCCGCGGGTTATCCTGCCCGGCAATGTCTGCGTCTCAACCGGCATCGTCCGCCCCGCCTTCCTCGTACAACGTGGACTTCTTCTCCCCATATCCTAAACCGCCCCCGCTCACTGTGCGATCATATGCGCGATCTGAACGCAATACAGGACGATGAAGGAGCGCGTAGTGGGCGATTTCAATGGTCTTGGCATGCACCTTGGGAATCTCTCCCGTCTCAGTGCGGCGCAAACTCGCTCGATCTCAGCCGAGAACCCGACCGGCGCGAAGGGCGCAGGCGGCATGGCAACCGAGGGCACCGGCGCACGCGCCGCACGCGAGCTTGGCCAGGGCTGGAAGATCTCGCCCAGCATCCAGATTGCCGGCAACGAGACGGTGACGCTCGCCGACATCGACGGACCGGGCGCGATCCAGCACATCTGGCTGACCGTCACGCCAACCGCCTGGCGGCACCTCGTCCTGCGGTGCTATTGGGATGACGAGGACGCGCCGTCGATTGAAACACCCCTTGGCGACTTCTTCTGCAACGGCTGGGGCGAACGCTGCAACATCGCGTCGCTGCCGCTGGCGGTCAACCCGGCCGGCGGCTTCAACTCGTACTGGGAGATGCCGTTTCGCAAGCACGCACGCATCACCATCGAGAACCTGCGGCCCGATCTCGTCTCCGGCTTCTATTACCAGATCACCTATGCGCGGACCGAAGTCGAGGACGACCGCGCCTACCTGCACGCCCAGTGGCGACGCAGCAACCCACTGCCCTACAAAGAGGTGCACACCTTGCTGGATGACGTGCGCGGGCAGGGCCACTACGTCGGCACCTACCTCGCCTGGGGCGTCAACAACAACCGCTGGTGGGGCGAGGGTGAGATCAAGTTCTACCTCGACGGCGATATCGACTGGCCGACGATCTGCGGCACCGGCACCGAGGACTACTTCGGCGGTGCCTGGAACTTTGAGTTCCCGCGCGGTGAGTACGGCACCTTCTCCACGCCATACCTCGGCCTGCCGCAGGTGATCCGACCAGACGGACTCTACGCCAGCCAGCAACGGTTCGGGCTCTATCGCTGGCATGTCCCTGACCCGATCCGCTTCGCCACCGACCTGCGCGTCACGATTCAGGCGCTCGGCTGGCGCACGCCGGTCGGCGGCGAGCGCCGCTACCTGCCGCTGCAGGACGACATCGCCTCAACTGCCTTCTGGTACCAGTCCGAGCCGCACGCCCCGTTCCCACCGCTACCGGACGCGAACGGGCTGGAGGTGATTTAGCTGCGCTGCTGCTCAAACTCCGCTCTTGTCGCGTCGTCCGGCGGGTAGGTGCCGAGGATCGACGCACCTTTCTGGATCTTTGTCAGCACGAACGCTTCAATCTCTTCCTGATCCAGCGCGGCCAGCGCGACCTCTTCGGCCAGGTGCTGAGGCAGGACAACGACCCCTTCGGCGTCGCCGACGATGACATCGCCGGGCATGACGAGCACGCCGCCGCAGCCGATGGGCACGTTCATATCTGCCGGATGATGGCGTGCTGCGCTCTGGCTGGCGTGGGCCCCGGTGCAGTAGGTCGGCCAGTCCAGCTCGCGGAAGGCGGGGACGTCGCGCAGCGCGCCGTCCGTCACCAGCCCGACCGCGCCACGCACGCGCATGCGGGTCGACAGGATGTCGCCGAGGACACCAGCATCGTTGTCGCCGCGCGCGTCGATGACGAGCACGTCGTCCTGCCCGACCGACTCGACGGCGATGCGCTGGACGCTAGTGGTGTTGTCAATTGGCCCGAGGTCAAGGTCTTCGCGCATCGGCACGTAGCGCAGGGTGAAGGCGTAGCCGACCATCCGCAGATCGGGCCGCACCGGCGCGACGCCGACCATGAACGTATTGCGGAATCCGCGTTTCAGCATCTGCGAGGTCAGTGTCGCAGTGCTGACGCGCTGCAGGGCGTCAACAGCCGCGGTGCTGAGGTAGCCGGTCGGTCGATCGGTCATCGGTCCCCCTCTCCCGCCAGTGGCGGGAACTCGTCATCCATCCCAAGCCAGGTCAGCGTCTGCTCCAGATCGTCGAGAATCGGCGGCACAAGCTGCGGTCCGGGCTGTCGCACCAGCGCGTTCGCGATCAGGCCGCGTCGGCGCAGGATCTCCTTGCGAATCGCCACACCGAGCTTCGGCTGGCCCTCGAAGACGAGCAGTGGCAAGTACCGATAGTAGCAATCGGCTGCTGCCGCGTGGTCACCTGATTTCCAGCCCGTCCAGATGCGCACCAGCACCTCCGGGTAGGCAAAGCCGGTCATCGTGCCGCGTGCACCGCGGCGCAGCTCGTCCAGCAAATACAGCCCGCCCGCCCCACCGACAATCGAGACGTCACGATCCCCAAGCAGCTCGACAAGTTGAGCGATGCGTTGCGGCGTTGGCGGGTCCTCCAGCTTGACCGTGACGATCGTCGGCGCAGCCTCGACCAGGCCGGCCATGTCAGACGGAGACAGCGTCACGCCATTCACCGGCGGAAAGTCCTGCAGGGTCATCGGCAACGGGACAGCGTCGCTGATGCGGGCGAAGTGGCGGGTGAGGCCGGGGCCGGGAGCGACGAACGTCGGCGGCGCGACCATTACGCCGGCTGCACCAGCACGCTCGGCAGCGCGGCAGGACTCGATCGTCGCCTCGGTCGATTCGCGGCTGGCACCGATGATGACCGGAACCCGACCTGCAACGGTGGCGATGGTCAGTTCGACGACGCGCTCGCGCTCCAACTCGGTCAGCTTATGCGCCTCGCCGGCCACGCCGAGTGCAGTCAGGCCGTCGACGCCAGCGGCGATCGCAGCTTCGACGAGGCGACGCAAGCCCGGCTCGTCGAGTATGCCGTCGGACAGAAACGGCGTCGTCAGGATCGCGTAGACGCCAGCCAGTGGTTGCATCCGCTCCCCTATCGTTCTGAGATTGCTGGACAATGCGTGTTACACCGGCATGGTAGACCAAGATCGCCATAGACGTGCAGGCATCCCTGCCGACGACCGTCATGTCCTGAAGGCAGATACGCTGTTTCTGGTCTGCGTCGGACGAGGGTTGTATCTCCGGAGCATGCGCAACCTGGAGTTGCGAATCAACGGCGCACGTCCGGATGATTGCAACAGCAGGTGGCGTGGGTTATGTACCGTGAGCGAGCCGTTACGAGCCGATGCTGATGGCGTCTGGTGGCCAGATGCTGACCATCACCTTGCCGATGATCGCGTCCTCATCGACCGGTCCGAACAGGCGCGAGTCGCTGCTGTTGGGGCGGTTGTCGCCGAGGACGTAGATCATGCCATCCGGCACCGTGATGTCGCAGTAGGCGGTATGGAAGCAGGTGGTGTGGACGCCCTGCAGGTATTCCTCAGCGAGCGGCTCACCGTTGATTGTCACCTCGCCGTTCTCGATCACGATGTGGTCGCCCGGCAGGCCGATCACTCGCTTGATGTACGGCTCGTTGCTCTGGACCGGCGGATCGAACACGATCACGTCGCCGCGATGCGGTGTCTGGAAGCGATAGGCACCGTTGAGAATGACGCGGTTGCCGTTGTGGAATGTCGGCGACATGCTCTCGCCCTCGATCGCGTAGGTCGGCGCGACCGTGCGAATGCCGAAGAAGAGCGCAGCGCAGATCAGGGCAAACCGGATTGTTGGGAGAAACGATCGCCAACGGCTCACAGGCTTCACCGGCTGTAATGGTTGCGTTCCCTGCTGCTCGAACGAATCAGCCTGGGTTACGTTGTCTGCTGGGATCACACGGATCCCCCTTCGTCAGTGCGGTAATGCGAGGTCGCAATGCGGACGACCGACTGGTGACACGATCCATTCGGCGTGTAACTTACAAGGTGTACCAGACTGCGCAACGGATGCAACCCGCAGCAAACGCTATTCATCCAGCGGCAGGTGATGGTCGTAGTTCTCCACCGCGCGCTTCCAGTAGCCAGTGAAGCGCGCTCGCGCCTCGGGAATGCCGCGCTCATTCAGCAGATAGCGCCGCGTCTGCCGCATCGACACCGCCTCGCCAGCCGCCCAGCAGAAGATGTTGCCCTCCGGGAACTCCAGCGTCCGCAGTGTGTCCGCAATCAGATTGCTGGTGTCGCCCTTCACATCGTCACGATGCAGCCAGATAACCTGCGCAGCGGCATCAGTGGTGATCGGGATCTCTTCGTCCGCGTTCGCCACCTCGATGACAGCGATGACCGGCACACCGGCCGGCAGATCCTCCATGCGTCGCGCAATCGAGGGCAGGCCCGTCTCGTCACCGGCCAGCACATAGCCGTCGATCTGGCCGGTCAGCATCCGCGAGCGGCGCGGACCGCTGCAGCCCAGGTAGTGGCCGGGCTGGGCGTTCGCTGCCCAGGTTGAGGCAGCGCCACCTTCATGGACGACAAAGTCGAAGTCGACCTCGCCGGCCTCGGCATCGTAGCGACGCGGCGTGAACTCGCGACCCGGCGGGCGCATCCCTTCGGCAAACACCAGCTTGGAGCCATCGACCTCCGGTACCCACGACGCGTCGGTCGGGTCGGCCGGGAAAAACAGGCGCGCGCCATCGTCGGCTGCGTCCGAGCGGAAGCCCGCCAGAGTCTCGCCTTCCAGCGTCACCCGCACCATGTGCGGAGCGATCCGCTCGGAACGGCGAACCTGGAGCAATCGGAAGAGAAACGGGTGCTGGACAACCTGGATCGGAGATTCAACTTCGGACACGCTGCGCCACCTTTGACATTGAGATCGTGCAATCGTACGTCGCGTCATTGTCGCCGGACTGTCAAGATCTCGCCAGACTCTCAGGTGGTGACACCATCTGCGAGAGGCGCTATCCTCGCTGGCGATACTGAAAGGACAATCCATGACTACAAAATGGGTAACCCGCGAAAGCATCCGCGTCGACCGCGTTTCCAGCAGTTGGCTCATCCTGTCGTTCATCGACCCCGAAGCCACACTGCTGTACGTGCCGACCGATCAGGTGATGGCTGTCGCCGAGCGTGAGAACGCGATCCCGTTTGACGTCCCCGGCGTCGAGATGGGCCACCACGGCGACGAATGCTCGTTCGACGCGATCCTGAAGGCACACGGGCCGAAGGATGATGAAGCACTCAATGAGGTCGCGCGCATCGTCCGCGGAGCAGATACGCCAAACAAGGACCTGACACCCGAGTCGCGCGGCCTGCATGCGCTGGCCAACGGGTTCAAGCGCATGATGCTGGAAGGCGGCTACGACGACCGCGAATCGCTCCGCCGCCAGTGGTACATGTACAACGCCTTCTACCTCGCCTGCGGCGGCGACCCGGCCAAGCTGAAAGAGCCGATGTAGGTTCGGTTGAGGGGTGCCGTGCCTCGGATGGCAGCGCCGGATTGTCCACCATGGTGGATCGGCACCCATCACCGAATTCTGTCATTTCGAGCCTCAGCGAGAAATCTCTCATGCGTTGGACCGCATCGAATGGGTGGGAGATCTCTCGCGTGCGTACTCGAGATTGCAGGAATCGGGAGTGACTACCGTTACCGACCACACGGCGATTCATAATCCTCAACTCATTCAACAATACCTCTGCACGCTCCTGATTCGCATCGACCCTGACGCTCCATCCACTCCGTCTTGCAACGTAACGAAAAAATCGTTATCCTGCTTCTCATGGAAGACGGACTGAACGCCGCTGAGCGGATCATCAAGCGCTTTGGTGGACAGAGCGCACTTGCCGCCCTGCTCGGTAAGCGGCAGAGCACAATCGAACATTGGGCCAAAACCGGACGAGTACCAGCGCAATGGCAAGTGCCGCTGATGTCGCTCGCCCGGCTGAGAGGTGTGACCTTGGAAGCACGCGACTTCGTCGAAGCCAAACCAAATCCGATCCAGCCTGCTGAGGGAAAGCTCGGCATCCTGCTCGTCGGCCTGGGCGCCGTGGCGACGACATTCATCTCAGGCGTCGAACACGCTCGGCGCGGCAGCGGCAGCCCAGTCGGCTCGCTCACCCAGATGGGCACCATCCGCGTCGGCAAGCGCACCGACAACCAGTCGCCGCTCATCCGCGACTTCGTCCCGCTGGCCAACCTCGACGACATCGTCTTCGGTGCCTGGGATCCGTTTCCCGACAACGCCTACGAAGCAGCGCTGAAGTGCGGCGTCCTCGATCGCCACGAGCACATCGAGCCAATCGCCGACTACCTGAAATCAATCACGCCGATGCCGGCCGCATTCGATCAGTTCTATGTCAAGCGCCTCGACGGACCGAACGTTATCCAGGGCTCAAAGATGGACATGGCCGAACAGATTCGCGCAGACATCCGCGCATTCAAGGCGGCGAACAACTGCGACCGACTGGTCATGATCTGGTGCGCCTCGACTGAGATCTTCATGGAGCAGGGCCCCGATCACGTCGATCTCGAAGCGTTCCTGGCCGCGCTCGGCGACAACGACCAGACCATCGCCCCGTCGATGTTGTACGCCTACGCGGCGCTGCAGGAGGGCATCCCCTTCGCCAACGGTGCGCCGAACCTGACGTCCGACATTCCTGCACTCGTCGACCTGGCCATCGCACAGGACGTGCCGATCTGCGGCAAGGACTTCAAGACCGGCCAGACGCTCATCAAGACGGTCCTCGCGCCGATGCTAAAGGCGCGCATGCTCGGAC
>JAMLIA010000060.1 GCA_023954495.1 Thermomicrobiales bacterium
CATGTTGACGATAAAAGCACCATGCCGGTCGGCGCGCTCGCGCAGCGTGGCCGCAAGGTCGGTCGCACGGTCTTGCCAGCGGAAACGCGCATCGGTGCTGCGTTTACGTAGGCCCTTATGCCGCGCAAGGCGTGGCAGGTGGCGATCAAAACCGGGCAGGGCGTGGCTGACGACTCCTGCGTGACGGGCGACGCCAAGCAGGTGTTCATCCAACGTCTGATTGAGTTCGCCGGTCTTACGGTTGGTGTTGGCGAACAGGGGATAGGTGGGGTTGAGGTCGGTGCGCTGGCTCCGTTCGGTCTGACTGGAGTAATGATGATCGGCCAGCATCAAGCCGAGACGACTCAGGTGCATGATGTAGGGATCGTCCAGCCCGTGGAGATGATCACCCTTGCTTTCGAGGTCTTGCAGCCGTTTGGCTACCCGTGCCGTGCGCTTGCGCCAGGCATCGGTGATGACCGGTAAACCCTGCGGAAACTGCCAATAGGATTCGATGGCCGCGCGTTCGTGCGAGTCGCTGCGCTCGTTCCAGTTTGCGTCGATCTTATTCAGCAAGCTGTCGAGTTCCACCGAATGCAGGTTCCCTACCCTGGCGCCTAATCGGAGCCACTGTCCATTACCGTCTTTCGCAGGCATCACTGGCAGCCGATGATGAGTCAACACCAGCCAGCCGACTGCTTTGGCGAGGGGTGGCAAGTGTGCGAACGGCTTGTTGTCGCGCGCGGCGGGGTCGATCCCATCGCGTAACAGCCGCTGAGTCCAACTGGCGTCGTCTTCGGCTGTCGGATCAATGAGCCGGGCCAGCCATTGCCCATCGTCGCTTTCGCCGACGAAAGCCTGGAACAGTCGCAGCGAGACCCATTCGTGACGATACAGATTGCGCTCCATCGGGCCACGCATCGTCAGGCGCGTCTGAAAGGCCAGGCAGGCTTTGCCCAGATCGTGGAGCAAAGCGGCCAGCGAGGCGAGCAGGTGAATCACAGTCAGGCTGTGCCAATCATTCTCGTCCTCACGGCGCAGCACATTGCGTTGGGTAATATTGGTCGGGGTCGCGCCCTGAGCGTTGAACTGGCGGGCGTCGCCGACGATCCACAGCAACTCGCTGTGCTGCCGTTGATCACCGCTGTGGCGGCCTCGGCGTATTTTCGCTGGACGGTCGCGCGAACATCCTCCGCGTGTACGTCACTCATCAGAGGTTCCTCCTGTGGTTCTGCGCCGGGCATTGTCGTTGGCGACTTGCCGAGCTGCGTGCCCAGCGCATATACTTCAACGAACATTGAAGTAATAACACGAGGATCGCATGATGACAATGACCCTTTCGCCGACGAAATCGATCGAAGAGATCGCCGTAACCCTGAAGGTTCTGGCCGATCCCACCCGCCTGCGGATTTTCAACCTGTTGATGGGCGGCGAGCGCTGCAACTGCGAGATGGGCGGACTGCTCGGTCTGGCACCGAACCTCATCTCCCACCACCTCGGCATCCTGCGCGGCAGTGGTCTGATCGACGCCCGCCGCGACACAAACGATGCCCGCTGGATCTATTACTCCGTCAATCGCGAGGCGCTTTCAGACCTGGGTGATCTGCTGTCGGCGTTCCTGTCGCCGAGCCGACTGCCTGAGGTCGCTCCGTCGTGCTGCTCTCCGGCGAACGTCGATACGTTCTCGATGTCACATGAATAACCAGCAATAACAGCCAAAGGGACTTGAACGTGAATGACGAGCAACCGTCGGTGAAGATCCTGATTCTCTGCACCCACAACTCAGCTCGATCTCAGATGGCCGAAGCACTGCTACGGCAGATTGGTGGCGCTCGGTTCGAGGTTTCATCTGCCGGAACTGAGGCAACGCGGGTACACCCATTGGCGGTGCAGGCGATGGCAAACGTCGACATCGACATTTCGGGCGCGCGGTCGAAGCACCTCGACGAATTCATCAACGACAAGTTCGACTATGTCATCACCGTCTGCGACGCCGCAAACGAAAGCTGCCCCTACTTCCCCGGCGCGCCAACGCGCATCCATTGGTCATTCAAGGATCCCAGCCTCGCAGAAGGCACCGATGCGGAGCGCCTGCGCGCATTCAGCCAGGTTCGTGACGAGATCGCCGTGCAATTGCGATCGTGGGTTCAGTCGTTCGAATAATCGACATTGAGGATGCAGCATCTTCGGTGCTGAGATGAGGGCTTGAATGATCAGAAACACTGAACTCGACACTGCCGCCGCATCAATACCAACAATGCCGTTGCTCGACTGGACCGGTTGGGAGACACCGTTCCTGTTCTTTACCGGCAAGGGAGGCGTCGGCAAGACGACAGTCGCCAGCAGCGTCGCCGTCGCTCTCGCCGATAGCGGCAAACGCGTCCTGCTCGTCAGCACCGATCCTGCGTCGAACCTCGACGATGTCTTCCAGACGACGATCGGTGATACGCCAACCCCGGTTGCTGATGTTCCGGGCCTCATGTTGCTGAACATTGATCCCCACCGAACGGCGGAGGCGTATCGCGAGCGTACGGTTGCGCCATTGCGTGGAGTTGCCAGCGCCGAGGAGATTCGCGCAGCAGAGGAACAACTCTCCGGTGCCTGCACGGTCGAAATTGCTGCGTTCGACGAATTCACCCGGTTATTGGCAGATCCCGTCTGGACCACGCCATTCGACCACGTCGTCTTCGATACCGCGCCAACTGGACACACGCTCCGGCTCTTGAGCCTGGCCAATGCCTGGAGCAGCTATCTGACAGAAAGCCCTCGCGGCGCGAGCTGCCTCGGCCCGTTGGCCGGCATCGACATGCAGCGTGACCGGTACGCAGCAGCCGTCCGTGAGCTGGCAGACGCGGAGCGCACAACACTCGTTCTGGTCTCGCGGCCGGAGCCTGGCGCGTTGCGCGAAGCCGGCCGTACCGGTGCGGAGCTGGCAGAGCTCGGCATCACCAACCAACAGCTGATCATCAACGGCCTGTTCGTCCAGCCGTCGGATTCCGACGCCATCGCGACAGCGCTGATCGCGCGGCAGTCGGCAGCCCTCGACGACATCCCGGAAGCCCTGGCCGCCGTCACAACATCGATGGTTCCGCTGGTAGCCTCCGACCTGATCGGGACGGACGCACTCCGCGCGCTCGCGCACGGTCGAGATCTCAACGCCGATCCGCCGGTACCGTTCGATCTCGAGCTCGCTGCAGGGCTGGAAGAGCTCGTTGCCGAGATGGAAGCACAGGGCCCGGGCGTGATCATGACCATGGGGAAGGGCGGGGTCGGAAAGACGACGGTGGCCGCCGCGATCGCCGTCGCGCTGGCCGAACGAGGCCAACGCGTACACCTGTCGACGACCGATCCGGCCGCGCACGTACTGGACGCACTCGCTGGCGACCGCCCTGCGAATCTCAGCGTCAGTCGCATCGATCCTGAAGTCGAGACCGAGCGCTACCGGGCGGATGTCATCCGATCCGCCGGCCAACTGGAACCAGCCGAGCTCGCGCTTCTGGAGGAGGATCTGCGCTCACCGTGTACCGAGGAGGTCGCCGTCTTCCGCGCATTTTCGCGGCTCCTGGGGAAGGCACGCTCCAGTTTCGTCGTCCTCGACACCGCGCCGACCGGCCACACGCTGCTGCTGATGGACACGACCGGGGCCTATCATCACGAGATCATGCGCACGACATCGGGGGTAACTGGCCGGCTGACTACGCCGCTCATGCGGCTGCAGGATCCGGATTTCGCCCGCATTCTGGTCGTGACACTCCCAGAAACCACACCGATCCTCGAGGCCAGTCGGCTGCAGGATGATCTTCGTCGAGCGGGGATCGAGCCATTCGGCTGGGTCGTCAATCAGCTCATCGGGCCACAGGCCACGAGCCATCCGCTCCTCACTCGTCGCGCGACACACGAGGCGCACCACATTCACAACGTCAGCACCAATATCGCCACCCGCGTGTACACTGTCTCGTGGAGACAACAGCCGCCTGTCGGGCGAGACGCTCTCCTTGATCTCGTGAAAGCGCACCAGACGGCGAAGAGCTAGAAAGAACGGCGATCCATGAACATGATCGTTGACCAGTCAGTGGTTACGTGCCCTCGATGCGGATTCGCCCACACCGAGACGATGCCAGAGCATTGGTGAGTTGTCCGCTATGTCTGCACCCAGTGTGGGGCGCAAATGCAGCCGAAACCCGGAGACTGTTGCATCTACTGTTCGTATGGATCGATCCCCTGTCCTACGATCCAGCGCGAACGCTCTGGATGAACCCATGAATCGGATCACTCCGACAGCGCGGAATCACCCACCAGCGGGCAGCAGATCCCAGATCCACGGGTAGCGGAAGTAGTCGTCGTAGAGCGGGCGCAGGTCGGTCGGGCTGTGCGACTGGAAGATCGAGAGCATTTCGACGGGCGTGACGACGTCGAAGGCGTGGCGCTGGTACAGATCGCGCCAGGCATCCCAGAACGCATCCCAGCCCATCTGCCAGGCGACTTGATAATAGAAGCGCGCGCCCTGCTCGTAGATCGAGTAGTACCACTGGCGGCCGTCCGCTGCGGCCAGCTCGCGGGCGTCGGCATCCAGCCAGAACTGGTAGCCACCGTCCGGCGGCGACGGTACCTCGGTGAAGCCGGTCAGCAATCCGCGCTCGAAGAACTCGGCGGCACCTTCGTCAATCCAGCCATCGACCAATGTGCGATTGCCAATGATTGCGTACATCCACTGGTGCGCGATCTCGTGGACGACGAGCCGATCCAGCGGCGCGTAGGCACCGTTGATATAGATGAGGCTGGGGAACTCCAGCCCACCCGGCATGCGTGGACCGACATCAACGATGCTCAGCGTTGGATAGGGATACGGCCCAACCAGCCCGTTCATCAGTGACACTGTCTCCTCGGCAGCATCGAACGCGACCGATGCCGCGCCGCCCGGACTGGACGGATGGCTGTAATAACGGACAAACGTCCCATCCGACAGCGTGCGCTCCTGGACGCTGAAGCGGCGCGACAGGGCCAGCGCGAAGTCGCGCACGTTCGTCGCTGAGAGTGCGTAGCGCATCCGGCCATCCGGCAGCGACTGGCGACCCGACTCAGTGCCGGTGTGGGCGACAACGACATCGGACGCGACGTCGATGGTCACTTCGTAATCTGCAACACGCGATTGCGACGGATCGAGCGTCTCGGAGAAGACGTGCCGGTCGGAGATGATCGGGAACCAGTAGCCGAGGCGCAGGACACCACTATCCAGCGATGTGCCGCCCCAGCCGCTCGACTCCTGGCCAACCGACAGACGGAAATCGACACCGATCGTCAATGGCGCAGACGCGCCGGGCGGCAATGGCACACCGAGAATGAAGCCGCCGTCTATCCACTCCGGCCCCACTGCCTGACCGTCAACGGTCAGTGCATCGAGCGTGAAATAGCCGTAAGCCGCCGGCACGATCTGCAAGTAGAGCGTCGATGGCTGAGCGCTGTTGAAGCGCTGGATGTCGATCGTCGCCGTCGCGTCGACTGCGCCGGTGTCAACATTGGCCGAATGAATAGCCAGTCGATAGGCGACATCGACATCGGGGATATCGACGGCTTGCCCGGCCGGTGTCCACTTCGGGGCTGCCGGGAGCTGCCAGCCGGGAGCGGCGAGCGGCGCAGAGCCATTACTGTATCGCCACTGGTAGTAGTGCTGCCCGACGTTGCCCATCTCGACCTGCCAGCCGGTGGCGTTGCCGGGCGTGTAGGTCAGGACGCGGCGTTCGAACGGCTGCACCAGCACCCACTGCTCGACGCCAGCGACGGGCACCCAGGCCCAGGCTGCTTCCGCGATCGGGTAGCCGGTCGCGTAATAGGGGTTGGCAAAGAGCGCCCCACTCGTCCGGTACGTGCGCTCGACTATGGTGCCGCTGCTGTTGAGGTAGTCCCAGAAGACGCTCGCCACGCGGTGGCCGGTCAGGTCGGCCAGTGGGCCGGCAGTGACACCGTGGCTGTCATCGACGCAGCAGTCGAGGGTGCCGTCGCGGGAGATGGTCTGCGTAATCGCCGCGCCGTCAGCGAGGGCCGGTGCCCCGAGTTGGCCGGCGAAGCTGGCGTAGGTTGGCGACGTCGTCGCGAGCGGATCGCCGGCGATATTGACCTGCGCTGCGCCGCGCTCCTCCCAGCTATCGTCGCCGGTCTGGAGCGCGCCGGTAATCAGCTCTTTCGCCAGCAGGCCGTTGGTGACGAACCAGAGATCGGTCGGATCGTGCGCCGGATCGTTGATCTCCATGCGGCTCTTGTCGAAATACTGCACCAGTCGGACACCGCCCGGCGCGTCAGCGTACGCCTCGCCGACCGGATCGGTGAACGCCTCCGGGCCCCAGACCCACGTCCGCGACACTGCCTGCGCGGCAACCGGTTCATCGGTCCGCTCCCACGTCTGCTGGAAGAATGCGTTGCCGGCCGCGGCGGCGCGCGCCGTCTGCGGCGACGTGGCGACCGGCAGGCTCACTGCCGAGATTGCCAGCGTCAGCATCAGGAGAATGGTGATGGGTCGTCGGAGCATCCGGGCTGCCTCTCGTGTGTTCAAGCAGTTGTCGCCAGACTCTAACAGACCAGCACCGCTACTCCCCACCGGCCACCAGTCGCAGCCAGTCAGGGATCGTGGTCAGCAACGCGTCGAGGTCGAAGGTCGGCACGATCTCGCCACGCGCGCAGGCAGCCAGAAACTCGATGACGCTCCAGACTTTGGCGTCGGCGATCTGGAGTGCGAGCGTTTCAGTTGCAACTTCGGGCGAACCGCTGAGATAGGAAGCGGCCAGGCGGCGATAGAGATCACGATCACCAACCCCCGGCACGAGGATCGCCAGGTCAATCGCCGGGCTGCCCAGCGTGATCCGTTCCCAGTCGAACAGAACGACCGAGCCGTCATCGCGCAGCCCCCAGTTCGTGATGTTCGGGTCGCCAGCAATCACAGCGACGGGTGCAAATAGCGGCAGGCAGCGCAGGCGCACTTCGTCCAGTAGCGCTGCCACGGTACCGGGATCAGCTGGCGCAAGCAGCCTCAGCGCCTGTTGGCTCATTTCCTCTGGCCAGGCGGGACGATACCGACCCTCCGGCAACGGCAGCGTCGTCTCGATGCCGTGCAACCGCCGCAGCATCTTCATAATGGAAGAATCGGTGAGCAACTGCTCGGACGATACGGGATAGGGGATGTCTTCTAGCAGCAGCCAATATGAGCCATCACGCTCTGCAGATGCGTACATCTCCGGCAGCCCGAGTCCCGCAGCCCGCAGCCGTTCGGACAGAACGGAGTAGAGATACGTCTCGACGCTACTGCCGCTGCGCTTCAGGATCGCCGATTGGCCATCGCCGCGCAGCCGCCAGACACTATCGCCGCTCATGCCGCCAAGTGAGTCGGTGGCTGATAGCGAGCCGACGTATGAGTCGATTGCCCGCTGGATGGTGTCCGGTAGCGACGAGAGATTTAGCGTCATACTTGTCCTTCGGAAGATGGCGTTCGGCCGGACGGGCCATTCCCGGCTGAAAAGATTCGGCATTCCCGTTCTCGTGCGTCGCTGCCAGTATAGAGACGACGCCGCTCCGTGCAGTTCGGTGAGAAGATGTACTGTTGCGTTACGTTGAGTCTCGACGTGATGCGCTGCCATCAAAGGAACGATTGTGCCTTCGAGCGTTGACCCGCACGCGATTCTCGCAGCACTCGGCATTGTTGATGCCGATGCCGTGACGCCCGTCCTGGGCGGACAGGATGCCGCATTGTTCCGCGTCGAGCATGGGGCAGACACGTCAGCGCTGCGCGTCTACGCGGGTGGGCGGGAGCGGCAGTGCCGCTTCGAGATACAGGTGATGCAGCATGGAGCGGCGAGCGGACTCCCTATTCCGACGGTTCGCACCTCGGGCATCTGGAATGGTCGTCCGGCGCTGCTGATGGAATGGCTTCCGGGTCGGACGGTTGCTGATGCGATGAACGACGATCCGTCGCTCGCCGGTCCGCTGGGCCACGCCGCCGGCCGGATGCTGGCACATATCCACGCCACCGATCCGCCACGCATTGTGCTTGAGCGTCCCTGGCTGGGCTGGTTTCCAACGCCGGAGCCACTCAGACAGGCGCTGGTGGCCATCGCGGGACCGCCACGCCTCTTGCACCTCGACTATCACCCGCTCAACCTGCTGACCGACGGCACCGCAATCACCGGCGTGCTGGACTGGGCCAACGCTGCCGCTGGCGATCCACGCGCCGATCTGGCCCGGACGATCGCGATCCTGCGCTTCGCAATCGGTGAGCTTCCGGTCGATGTGCAGTCTGCCCTTGCCGTGTTCGAGCACAGTCTGCTCGACGGCTGCGGGGCCGCACCTGCGACGCTCACCGATCTGCCACTCTTCCTCGCCTGGGCTGGACACTGTCTCTTGCACGACCTGGCCAGTCGCCTCACAGCCGGGCAGCGCGCTGAGATCATTGCCTGGACCAGGGAGTGCGAACGCGAGGCGGGAGTGCGCTAAGACAGCCGCAGGAATCCGGATACGATGCTTCAGCAAGGCTGAAGAACGCGATCATTCCCATCCTGGCATCGTGACATCGTTCCCGATTCGCCAACACTGGCAGGACACAGGCTAGCAATCGAATCACGCAACTGCTAAAGCCTCTTGCGTTTCGGCGCAGGGTCATCTATAGTTTGCGGTGGATTAGCACTCTCTTAGTTAGAGTGCTAACGCAATACGGGAGGATGCGGCGACAGGCCGCAATGCTGATCGGAATTACGAGGAGGTTATCACAGGTGGCAACTACTGCGACGTCTCTCAAGCCACTCGGCGAGCGCGTCATCGTGCGGCCGCAGTCGCGCGAAGAGGTCACGAAGAGCGGCATCGTCCTGCCGGACACGGCCAAGGAAAAGCCGCAGCGCGGTGAAGTGATCGCCGTCGGCCCCGGCCGCTACGACGACGAGGGCGAGAAGCGCATTCCGCTCGACGTCAAGGTCGGCGACAAGGTGCTGTTCGCCAAGTATGCGGGCACCGAGTTCAAGGTGGATGACGAGGAGCTGCTGATCCTCTCCGAGAAGGACATCCTCGCCGTTATCTCTGAGTAATGTTCACCGCCCGTCGCAATCTGGCGACGGCGGATGTTCTGTCTCGTCCGAATCGTTGTATTCAAGGAGGAACGTAGCACGTGGCTGCGAAGATCATCACATTTGATGAAGAAGCGCGTAAGTCGCTGAAGGTCGGCATTGATACGCTGGCCAACGCGGTGAAAACCACCCTCGGCCCCAAGGGTCGCAACGTCGCGCTCGATAAGAAGTTCGGCGCGCCGACCGTCACCCACGACGGTGTCACCGTCGCCAAGGAGATTGAGCTCGAAGACCCGTTCGAGAACATGGGTGCTCAGCTCCTGAAGGAAGCCGCCACCAAGACCAACGATGTCGCTGGTGATGGCACCACCACCGCCACCGTCCTCGCTCAGGCGATCGTCCACGAGGGACTGCGCAACATCGCCGCCGGTGCGAACGCCATGCTGCTGAAGCAGGGCATCGAGCTGGGCGCGGCGAAGGCCGTCGAGGCGGTCCAGAGCATGTCCAAGGAAGTCCGCGGCAAGGACGACATCGCTGACGTCGCCACCATCTCCGCCGCTGACAAGGAAGTCGGCGAGCTGATCGCTGACGTCATGGAGAAGGTCGGCCGCGACGGCGTCATCACCGTCGAGGAGTCGCGTGGTCTGCAGTTCGAGACCGAGTTCACCGAAGGTATGCAGATCGACCGCGGCTACATCTCCCCCTACTTCGTCACCAACACCGAGCGCATGGAGTCGGTGCTCGACGATCCGATGATCCTCATCACCGACAAGAAGATCTCGGCTGTTGCCGACCTGCTGCCGATCCTTGAGAAGGCCCTGCAGGTCACCAAGAGCTTCCTGATCGTCGCTGAGGATGTCGACGGCGAAGCGCTGGCGACTCTGGTCGTCAACAAGCTGCGCGGTACGATCAACATCCTGGCCGTCAAGGCCCCGGGCTTCGGCGATCGCCGCAAGGAAATGCTGCGTGACATCGCCATCCTGACCGGTGGCCAGGTCATCTCCGAGGAAGTCGGCCGCAAGCTCGAAAGCGCGACCATCGACGACCTCGGCCGCGCCCGCCGCGTCGTTGCCACCAAGGACGACACCACCATCGTTGAGGGCTCCGGCGAGGAAGGCGAGATCAAGGGTCGCATCGAACAGATCAAGGCCCAGATCGAGACCACCACGTCCGACTTCGACCGCGAGAAGCTCCAGGAGCGCATGGCCAAGCTGGCCGGTGGCGTTGCCGTCATCAAGGTTGGCGCCGCGACCGAAACCGAGCTCAAGGAGAAGAAGCACCGCGTTGAGGACGCTCTGTCGGCTGCCCGCGCCGGTGTCGAAGAAGGCATGGTCCCGGGTGGCGGCGTCGCGCTGATCCATGCCGCATCCTATCTGGATGAGGTCGAGGCTGAGGGCGATGTCAAGACTGGCGTGCAGATCCTGAAGCGCGCGCTCGAAGCTCCGATGCGCGGCATCGTTGAGAACGCCGGCCAGGACGGTCCGGTCGTTGTCTCGACCATCCGCCGCCTCCAGGAGGAGCAGACCAACCCGAACCTCGGCTACGAGGTCATCCGTGGCGAGTACGGCGACATGTTCGAGTGGGGCATCATCGACCCGGCCAAGGTCACCCGCTCGGCGATCCAGAACGCCGCGTCGATCGCGAGCATGATCCTGACGACCGAGGCGCTCATCACCGAGAAGCCGTCGGAAGCTCCGGCCATGCCGGCAATGCCGGGCGGCATGGACTACTAGTCCAGCCCCCTCGGTAGCGACCGATCCAGAACGTCGGTCCCGCTTTGGGACCGGCGTTCTTTTTGTGTCATCGGCGATACGACAGAAAACACAGACTAGCTCGCCTCTTTATGGATCTGAATCAGGTTGCCGCAAGTGTCGTCGAACACCGCAACAGTCACCGACCCCATCTCCACCGGCGGCTGGGTGAACCGCACCCCGAGGCCGCGCATCCGCTCGTACTCGGCATGCACATCTTCGACCGCAAAGGAATTGAACGGAATGCCGTCGGCGACCAGCGCATCCTTGAACGGCTGAACTGCCGGGTGCGTGTCCGGCTCAAGCACCAGCTCAGTGCCGTCCGGATCATCCGGCGAGACGACAGTCAGCCAGCGGGCCGCACCCATCGGGATATCGTTCTTCTTCTCAAAGCCCAGCACGTCCGTATAGAACTGCAGCGCCTTATCGAGGTCATCGACGAACATGCTGGCCAGCTTGATTCTCACGACTGTTTCTCCGTTTTACTATCACAGTTATCACGATCCGGAACGGCCTGACTGCTACTACGCAGCCAACGCTCGACGATCGGCCGCAACGGCTCGATGTGCTCGATGTTGATGTAATGAAATTTGTAGCGGCCCTCGCGCCGCGTCTCGACGAGCCCGGCCGCCTCCAGCACATCGAGATGCTGCGAGATGGCCTGGCGCGACGAGCCGATGCCGTGCTTCATCGTCAACCGACCGCAGATCTCGAAGAGCGTCTGCCCATCATGAGCTGTCAGCTCGTCCAGAATCGTCCGCCGCGTTGGATCAGCCAGCGCCCTGAATACATCATCCATCGTCGAGCATAATATGCAAGTGATTCCTTGCCTGTCAACGATCGACTCTGCCAACCGTGTGGCAACGGAACTGGCCGTTTGGCTGTGGATCGGCCATCATTCAATGAAGCACATCGCGGGTGGCGAGCAGCGCAGACGAATGGAGCCTGAGGTGACTGACGAGACACAGAACGTGGCAGAACCCGAAGACATTGAGATGGAAGACGCTGGCACAGACGAGTCGTTCGAGGTTGGCGCATTCATCGCCACCGCGAATGGCGACATCTACCGCCAGCCGACCCCCGGCTCCGGCTTCTACGGTTCCGGGAGCAACAGCGGCAGCGGCAATGACAACCATGCGCGCTGGACAACGCCCGGCTTTCAAAAGGACAAGTGGGAACGCGGCCCACTGATGCCGCGCTAGCGACCGCCGACCCACGTTGTGCGTCGGCACCAAACAGCGTGCCGGAAGTTGTGCCACAAGGCGATAGACCGCCAGATTCCCCCGCTGTAGCATGCGTTCAACGAGTGAGCGTATGCAGGCGGGGGAGTGAATGGCGACAGGTGTCGGTGAAGTAGTAAACGAACGCGCGTCGGACACATCATCGCTCTCGGAGGACATCGCCCGACGCGCACTCCTCGTCCTCCTTATCTCAGTCACGATCAACCTGGTCGGCACCACCGCCTACTCGCCGATGCTCTCGATCTACGCACGCGATCTCGGCGCGACCGGCCTGTGGATCGGCCTGCTCTACGGCGGGTTTTATGGCGTTCGCCTCGTCCTTGGCCGGCCGATCGGCGTCTTCTCCGACCGAGTCGGCCAGCGCCGAGTGCTACTCATCTCGACCGCGATCTACCCGCTCCTGGCTGTGCTCTACGCCATCTCGCCGAACATCCAGGCGCTCGTCGGCACGCGCCTGCTACACGGCATCGCCTCGGCGATGATGCTGCCGATGGCGATGGCCTACGTCGGCCTGCTCTCCCGCGAAGGTTCGGCCGGGCGCTACGCCAGCTACTTCAACTTCGCCAACTTCCTCGGCATGGCCATCGGTCCGCTCATCGGCGGACTCATCGTCGCCTATGTCGCGTTCAAGGGTCCGTTCTATCTGCTCCTGGTGCTTTCGGCACTCAACCTGCCACTCATCTTCTGGCTGTTACCCGACATTGACCAGTCAACCGCCGCCCCCGCGCGACCGCGGACCGATGGGCGTCGTTTCCAGATCGACCGTGCGTCACGGCGGGGTTGTTCGCCTATAACGCCGTCATCAACGCCAACACGAGATCCTGTTCGTCCCGTTCCTGCCGCTGCTGGCCAAGGCGATCGGCCTCTCGATCCTGCAGGGCGGCATGCTCATCTCCACGATCTACCTGATCACTTCGGCCAGCCAGATCCCGTTCGGACGACTGTCAGATGCTGTCTCACCGCTGGTTCTGGTGATTTTCGGCGGCATCGTCGCCGGCACCTGCCTGCTCGTCCTGGCCCGGCTCGACGCCTTCGCGCCGTCGATGGCCGTCGTCTGCGTCCTGGCGCTGGGCGGCTCGGCTGCGACCGCCGGACTCTCCGCCATCGCTGTCGAAGCCGGCCGCCGCCGCTCGATGGGCCGCTTCATGGGCGGCTTCCACTCCGCCGCATCGTTCGGCATGATCGCCATCTCCGTCGGCGCCGGCATCATCTTCGACAGCATCGGCATCAAAGCCGTCTTCGTCGTCGCCGGCCTGGTGACGCTGGCTCTGCTCACGCCGGTTGCGCTGCTGCTGCGAGGGACGCCGGAGGTGGGGCGGTAGGTAGAATAGAAGCGTCCAGACGAACAAGCAGATTGAGCGAAAGTAAGGATATTCAACGGCGATCCAGCAAGTAAGGAAAATTACCATTACGCTCAATGACGATGAATACGCTCGTCTTACTACTGAAGCACAGATGCGTGGACTTCAGCCAGATGAACTCGCTTCCAGATATGTACGGACTTCAATGGCTTGTAGTCGAGCGGAAGCCGAGCAGGAAGTACGAGAATCTGCATTGCAGGCTCTGAAAGATCTCCGCAAGTTGCGGGAGGAAAATCGGGCATTGGGCTATCCGTCCGTTGATGCAGTCGAACTCGTTCGGCAGGGCCGCGAAGAGCTCGAACATCGATCGGATCATTTGTGGCCGTCGTAATCGACGCGAATCTTCTGATCTCTCTAGCGATTGACGACACAAGAGTCCCGCTTGTTACAGAGCTAATCGAAACATGGATCGCATCGCAGACAGAAATGCATGCATCGATGCTCCTGGCATACGAGGTCGCAAGCGGTTTGACACGCGCGGTAGCTACGGGAACGTTTCCACTCGAGCAACTCGCGAAAGGAACACGTCGTTTCGAAGCGATCCCCGTCACGCTTCATCAATTGCCCGAGATAGACCGGGCTGTCGAAATTGCAGTCCGGCTCAGGCGGCAAAGCGCCCACGATGCCGCCTACGTCCTCGTCGCCCAGCAGCTCGACGCCGAAGTGTGGACGTTCGGCGGGCCGCTAGCACGCAACGCAGCTGGGATTGGCCTGCCGGTTCGCCTGATCGAGACGTAACGAAACGGGGAGAGAATCACTCCCCTCCCCATGATCCCGACTGTTCCTGCGTATGGAAACCATCGCCGCTGTGAATTACTGTTGGCTAATCCGCCGCCACCGGCTCCTCGCTCACCGTCGGCCGCCAGACATGCCCAGGGCGCACCTGCTCGGCCAGCACCTCGGCGATGTGCTTGACGGGGCGGCCGGTGAAGTGCTCGATCTGCTGGTGGCAGGAGACGCCGGCGGCGCTGATGGTTGTGTCCGGCGTGGTCTGGCGGACGCGCGGGAAGAGGCGCTCCTCGCCGACCTTGCGCGAGACGTCGTAGTGCTCGGCTTCGTAGCCGAACGAGCCGGCCATGCCGCAGCAGCCCGCTCCGGACTCCTGCGCGTCGATGCCGGCCAGTTTGAGCACGTCCATCGATGGCTTCGTGCCGATCAGCGCCTTCTGGTGGCAGTGGCCGTGGAAGAAGACGGAGCGCGGCTCAGTGCGCCACTCAATTCCGAGGCCCTCGGTCGCGGCGATGCGCGCCAGAAACTCGTCGATCATGAACGAGTTGGCCGCCACGTGTGCGGCATCCGGGTCGCCGGGCATCAGGTCGATATACTCGTCGCGCAGCGTCAGGATGCAGGACGGCTCCGAGCCAACGATCGGCACACCCTTGCGCGCATACGGAGCCAGCACGGCGATGTTCTCGCGCGCCAGTCCGCGTGCCTGCTCGACCAAACCCTTTGACAGCATCGGGCGACCGCAGCAGGCGCGGCGCGTCTCGACGATTACCTCATAGCCGGCCGCCTCCAGCAGTCGGACGGTTGCGCGTCCGACCCGTGGGTAGTTGAAGTTGGCGAACGTGTCGTGGAAGTAGACGACCTGTCCGCGCGTGTACTGCGGCTCGCTGGCCTGCTTCGCCTCGCGCTTGGCGAGGTGCTTCTTCCACCACGCTTCGAACGTCTCCTCGGCGAACGGCGACATGTCGCGTTCGGCAGCGATGCCGATCTTGCGCATGGCGAACTTGGCGATCGGCGACTTCATCGCCAGGTTGGCGAGCTTGGGCATCTTCGACGCCAGAACCGACGAGGCGTGGATGTTGGCGAAGATGCGCGTGCGCAGCGGCACGCCGTGCTCCGCCAGGTAGTGCGCCAGATACTCGGTTTTGATCTTGGCCATGTCGACGCTGGACGGGCACTCGGTCTTGCACGCCTTGCAGGAGAGGCACAGGTCGAGGACGTCGTAGACCTCTGGGCCGAGCAACTCGTCCGGCGAGAACATGCGACCGGAGAGCGCGTTACGCAGCGCGTTTGCGCGGGCGCGGGTGGTGTCCTTCTCGTCGCGCGTCGCCATGTAGGACGGGCACATTGTGCCGACGCCGACCTTGCGGCAGACACCGGCACCGTTGCACATCTCGATCGCGCGGGCGAAGCCGCCTTCCTTTGAGAAGTCGAGGAAGGTGGTGATCGGCACCGTCTGGTACTCGACACCGTAGCGCAGACTCTCGGTCATTGGCGGCGCGTCGACGACCTTGCCGGGGTTCATCAGACCCTGCGGATCGAAGATGCCCTTGAACTCACGCATCGCCTGATACAGCTCCGGGCCGAAGATCTTCTCGTTCAGCTCCGAGCGCTGCAGACCGTCGCCATGCTCGCCGCTGGCCACACCGCCGAAACGATAGGCCATGTCGGCGGCGGCGTGGGTCAGGTCGTCCATCTGGTGCACGCCCTCAGCACTCTTCAAGTTCACCAGCGGGCGAATGTGCAGGCAGCCGGCGCTGGCGTGCGCGTAGTAGGCGGCAGTGGTGCCGTGCTCAGCGCAGAGTTCCTTGATACCGGCCACGTACTCGGCTAGATGCTCGACCGGCACGGCGACGTCCTCAATGCCGGGGATGGGCTTGGCGTCGCCCTTGATGCTCATCAGCAGGCCGAGGCCCGCCTTGCGCACCGACCAGATGTCGGCCTGCTCCTTCGGATCGAACGCACGCACAATCGGCGTGTCCGGCAGCAGGCGCTGCTGGCGCAGGTGGTATTCCAGCTTGTCGACCTTATCGCGCAGCTCCTCGTCGCTCTCGCCGTAGAACTCGACCGCCAGCACTGCTTCCGGGTTGCCGGTGATGTTGGCGATCTGGGCGGCGTAGCCGGGCTGCGCGCGAGTCAGCTCGATCAGCATGCGGTCCATCAGCTCGATCGCCGATGGCTCAACCTCCAGGATCGAGGTCGTGACCTCCATCGACTGCACCAGATCGTCGAACTGAATCAGGGCCAGCGCCGTCTTGGTCGGTCGCGGCACGAGGCCGACGGTGACATCGAGCAACGTACCGAGCGTGCCTTCCGAGGACGCCAGCAGGCGCGCCGGGTTGAAATCGTCCTTCAGCATCTCGCGTAGTGAGTAGCCGGCCGCGCGCCGCCAGTGCCGCGGGAAGTCGCGCGCGATCAGCGGGCTGCGCTGCTCCTGGAAGGCGAGCAGCTTGGCCATCAGGCGACCGAGCGCGTCATCCTGCCCGGCGCGATCCAGTGCGCTGGGATCGAGGTTGACGGTCGAGCCATCGGCCAGCAGCAGAGACGCCTTCTGCAGGTGATCGACGGTCATGCCGTAGAGGATCGAGTGCGCGCCGGCCGAGTTGTTCGAGACGACGCCGCCGACGGTCGCGCGATTGCTGGAGCTGGGGTCGGGGCCGTACATCAGGCCATACTGACGCACCTTGGCACTGAGCAGATCGAGGTTGATACCGGGCTGGACGCGGGCAGTGCGCTCCTCGGGATTGATCTCCAGCACTTCGTTCATGTACTTCGAGAAGTCGAGGACGAGCGAGTGGCCGACGGTCTGCCCGGCCAGCGCCGAGCCACCGCCGCGCGGCAGGATCGAGATGCCGTACTTCGAAGCCAGCTCGTGGGCAGCGCGGACATCATCAGCGTGACGCGGAATGACGACACCGACCGGCTCGATCTGGTAGTTGCTCGCATCGGTCGAATAGAGCATCCGGGATGTGCGATCGAAGCGCACCTCGCCATCGATCCGCCCGCGCAATTCAGCTTCAAGCATGATCGTTGCGCCATCGACCTTTGTCATCGGAATTGTCGTCGCCATTTGCGCCTCCCGCACGGTCTTCCCACGCTCCCCTGATAGCGCAGTGTACAGCAGGACGGGCGCACAGAGGCAGCGCAAATGGCGACACAGGCCGCCCCCTGCAGGGTTGATGCTCGTCTTCACTACCGCACAACTGTGGGCATCTGCGGCGTGCTCCGCACGAACCCCGTCGATGGTCGTATGATGCGGTTTTAAAGTGCTGCAAGCTAACCACTCAGCCGCGCGGTGCATGGGACAAGCAGCGAACGCAAAGGAGGAGGCACGGGATGACCGTCCAGGAAGCAGGACTCCGACTCCTCGTCGCCGCGACACTCGGTTCCCTCATCGGACTCGACCGAGAGCGCAGCGACCGCGCAGCCGGACTACGGACCCACGCACTGGTTGCGACCGCATCGGCCCTGATCATGATCGTGTCGGCATTCGGATTCGACGATGCAGTCCAATCAGGAAGCATTGTGCTGGATCCCTCACGCGTCGCCGCGCAAGTCGTGAGCGGTGTCGGCTTTCTCGGCGCGGGCGTGATCATCCTGCGCCAGAACATCGTCCGTGGGCTGACCACTGCAGCCGGTGTCTGGGCGGTCGCCGGAATCGGCCTGGCGGCCGGGAGTGGTCTGTTCGCCGTCTCGATCATCGCGACCAGCGTCTTCCTGATCATCCTTGTCGGGCTCCGGCCGCTGGAGCAGGCATTCTTCGCCTCAAAGCGCAGCGTGCATGTGTCCATTCAGGCGAATCGCCATCAGGATCTGCTCATCCAGGTCGAGCAGGAAGCGACAGCTGCCGGGCTGGAAATACAGCTGGTATCAGTTGAGCCCGGCAATGGTGGGCCGAGCACCATCAGCATACGCATGCGTGGAGCCGACCGACGCATGCTCGCCGATTTCGCCGATCGTATCCGCAAGCTCGCTGGCGTTCGGCTGGTCGCCTACACCTCAAACGGCATGCGCATCGAAGAGCTAAGGGGCGAGATGGATAACGGCGAAAGCTAGTTAATGAGCGAAACGCATCATCACTTCATCAGTCCGTGGCGGGGCCCCGATAACCGCAGGGAAGACGTCGCATGAGCAAACGCTACTTCGCCATCGCACTCGTGATCCTGATCGCCACCACTGTCCTCGCAACAGCCGCTGCCAACGGCATCGGTGATGGAGCCGAGGGCAGCCGCCTGACGGCAACACCGACTGCCGATCCATCACCAGATGGCAACAGTTCGCCAGCGTCTACGACGGTCGTGCCACCCGGATCCGTGCCTCCGGCCTGGGTGGTGCAGGGACCGGTTCGCACGGACGCGGTGCTGCACTGGGCCGAGTCGAATTCCTTGACAGGCCAGCCCACGACGGTAACCGATATATGGATTGAGCTGGACGGCAACGGCGTCATCAAACGTCTGCACGCCTACGCGACGGAGAGTGACGGGACGTTCTATCAGGAGAATGGGTATGCGAGCGGGGAAGCCTATACGGTCTGGAGCGCTGGAACGCAGCTGATCCATCCTGACTCTGCCTGCGTCGATGTCGGCAACTCGCCACCGCCACCCGCGCCACTGGGGCCACCCTTCGTCGCCGACGCGGCCACGCTCAAAGTCTTCGGCATCGATCAGATTCCCGCTGTCTCTGCGACTGTGCCGATCACAGCCCAACTGGCTGGCATCAAACCACACCAGACATTCAGCAGCGATGAGCCATGGACGACCTGGGAATCTTCGTCAGAACCGCCGAACGGTCAAACTCAGAACTTCCGATTCAGCGTCGGAGCAGAGCAACGTGTTGTGC
>JAMLIA010000061.1 GCA_023954495.1 Thermomicrobiales bacterium
GACAGCGTTCATCGACGCCGTCAATCGTGGGGATCGTGAGGCACTCAGTAACATGCTGCCGGAGACCGAGGGGTCGTTCGAACAGGCACTCGCCGGCAACTTCGGGCTGATCGGGTACGGCGCATTTGTGAGCGGCTCGACTGCATTCAATAGTTCATCCCGCAATCAGGTGCTCAACTACCTGCAAGAGCGTCATCAGCACGACGACCAACAGCAGTTGAACACGCTACAGATTTCACCGAGCCACGCGCCCGATTCCGTCGACATCGTTTTCAACCTCACCCGTGAGGCGGACGATATGGAGCCGACGGAGTTCGGCGGCAAGGGTGCGATCGACTGCCAGAATCAGACGATCTACCTCTGGGTGATGGATGACGGCAGTGCACCGGCGTAGTCGCGTCAGGCGCTGGTGGTCAGCTCGATACCCTCGGTGTTCTGCAGGACGTAGTTGAGGTCCCAGGTAGTCGAGAAGCACAGGACGGTGTTGCCGTCGCGATCCTCGCAACGCAGGCGACCGCGGCTGCGGGCCAGCTCGGCGATCGTCTCCGGGTCGCCCTTCGCCCAACGCGCCAGCTCGTAGGGGAGCGGCTCCAGCCGCGTCTCGACGCCGTACTCGTTCTCCAGCCGGTCGCGGACGACATCGAACTGCAGCTGGCCAACGGCAGCGAGGATCGGCTCGCGGCGTCCGGAGTCGGTCGGATACAGCAGCTGGATGCCGCCCTCCTCCTCGATCTGCTCCAGCCCCTTGAGGAACTGCTTGTAGCGATCGGTCTTGACGTTCTCCAGTCGAGCGAAGTGCTCCGGCTGGAAGCGCGGCAGCGGCGGGAACGCGCCGATCGTCTCGCTGGAGACGGTGTCGCCAATGGCGAATGCGCCCGGGTTGATCAGCCCGACGACGTCGCCGGCATAGCCCTCCTCGACCGTCTCACGATCCTGCCCGAACAGCTTCATCGGGCGGGCCAGCCGCACCATCTTGCCGGTGCGGGCGTGGCGCACAGTCATCTCGCGCTCGAAGCGGCCGGAGCAGACCCGCAGGTAGGCGACGCGGTCGCGGTGGCGCGGGTCCATATTCGCCTGAATCTTGAAGATGAAGCCGCTGAACGTCTCGTCGCCAGCATCGACACCACCATCACTCGTTTCGCGGTGTCCGGGCGACGGTGCGAGATCGACGAACGCATCGAGGAAGAGCTGGACGCCGAAGTTGGTCAACGCGCTGCCGAAGAAGACGGGCGTCAGCTCACCGGCCAGCAGCCGCTCCTGATCGAACGGCGCACCGGCCATCTCCAGCAGCTCGACATCCTCGCGCAACTGCGCCGCGGCAGCCGCGCCAATGAGACTGTCCAACTGCGGGTCGTCGACGCCAGCGACGCTGACCGGCGCTCGGTGTGCGCCATGCTCGGTGCGCTCGAAGCGATGCACCTGGTCGGTCGCGCGATCGTAGACGCCCTGGAAGTCCGGCCCGTCGCCGATCGGCCAGTTCATCGGGCAGACGTCCATGCCGAGCGTTCGCTCGATCTCATCGAGCAGCGCCAGCGGACTCTGCGCCGGGCGGTCCATCTTGTTAATGAAGGTGAAGATCGGGATGCCCTGACCGCGTGCGACCTCGAACAGCTTCAGCGTCTGCGGCTCGATACCGCGCGCCGCGTCCAGCACCATCACGGCGCTGTCGGCTGCGGTGAGCGTTCGGTAGGTGTCCTCGGAGAAGTCCTGGTGGCCGGGCGTGTCGAGCAGGTTCACCTGCCGGTCGCGGTACGGGAACGACAGCACCGTCGAGGTGATCGAGATGCCGCGCTCCTGCTCCATCTTCATCCAGTCGCTGGCGGCCGCGCGCTGCGCCTTGCGACCCGCCACCGACCCGGCCAACTGCAACGCGCCTCCATACAGCAGCAGTTTCTCGGTGAGCGTCGTCTTCCCGGCGTCCGGATGCGAAATGATCGCAAACGTCCGGCGTCGCGCGGCTTCCTGCTGAATGTTGGTTGGGAGTGTCGCGGTCAAGGTGGCTCCATCGTCGTCGGTAACTCATGCAAGAACAAACATTCAATTATACAGGCGACATGCGAGGGTTCCTGTAGCCTCTTGCCTCGTGTATCGCCGGTAGCAATGTATGTTCGATGTGTCGTCCAACGTATGATCTTACTGTCGCGAACAGGAGGAGAAATTGCGCGATCCGCACGTGGTGGAGCTTCGCTATCGCCTTGTCCTTAGTGGCGATGATGAGTTTCGCGATCCGCCACCTGTAGAACGCGAACGCGATGCCTTCAGCGTGCGATTAGCAGGCGGTCTGCTGACCGTCACGATGAAGGAGCACCATTCGACGATCGACAGCGCTCAAGCGCGAATCGGTCCGTTTTTGCAGGATTGGGTGATTTCAGCAGCTCTTCAATATCGTCGGCGGCAGGTGTCATTTGAGTATGAAGATGCTGATGTCATCGACCGCGATCCGCCTCCACCTGGGGAGCCACAAGTCGTCTATATGCCTTTTGTATCAAGTTCTGCCACGGCATTTACTCCTACAATGAGCGTGGTTCGTCGCACATATCCTTCTCCTCCAGATGCGTTTACCGCATCCCCAGATGTGCAGAACATGTGGACTAGATACGACAAGTATCTAGAAGGCCGTGAGCCGCTGCTATCGATGGCGTACTTCTGCCTGACTGTTGTGGAAAAGAGTGCTGGATCACGTCATGATGCATCTACTATGTACAACATTAATCGAGAACTTCTCAACACACTTGGGGAGTTAGAGGGTGTTATGCACATTGGGAAGTTCTCGATACCCTTGTGGGATGGAGAACACAGCATGCCGGAAGCCGTACCCGAGTGATATCAGCGATGAAGAATGGGACTTCGTTGCTCCGTATCTGACGTTGATGACCGAGGATGCGCCACAACGTGACCATGATCTGCGTGAGGTGTTCAACGGCCTGCGCTGGATCGTGCGCACCGGCTCGCCATGGCGCTACATGCCCAACGATCTCCCACCCTGGCACACCGTCTACCAGCAGAGCCAACGCTGGTTCCGTGCTGGCTGCTTCGAGGCGATCGTGGCCGACCTGCGGGCCCTGATTCGGCTTGGGGAAGGGAAATCGGTGGATCCCACGGCTGCCATCTTCGACAGTCGCACGCTGTCGGGATCGATCGAGAACGGCACGCGAGGCGGCTACGACGGGCACAAGAAGCGCAAGGGCTCGAAGCTGCACCTGGCGGTCGATACGCTGGGGGAGTTCCTGGCATTGGTGGTCACGCCCGCGAACGAGCAGGATCGCGCACAGGTCGAGGAACTGGCGGCAGCGGTACAGGAGGCGACTGGCGACACGATCGAGCTGGCCTACGTCGATCAGGGGTACACCGGAGCAGATGCCGAAGCGGCAGCGGATGGCTGGGGCATCCGGTTGGAGGTGGTCAAGCTGCCGGAGGCGCGCAAGGGATTCGTGTTGCTGCCCCGGCGCTGGGTGGTCGAGCGCTCGTTCGCGTGGTTGAGCCGGTTTCGGCGTCTGGCCAAGGATTACGAGCGCTTACCTGAGACGGTGGCGGGACTGCATCTGGTCGCATTCTCCACACTCATGCTCACCCGTGTCATGCGACTGCTGCTCGACGGAAGTGCATAACACCCTCTAGTTCCGAGTCGTTTCAGTCAGCAGATCGGTCTATAGCCGTGAACGATACGAAAGCACTACTCCTCATCTGCTCCCTTCAATGTATACTGACTGTAATCCAATTCTCGCATCTCGGTTAAGTGAAGATATGTGGAGAGGACGTGATATTTGCAGAGATAGTTGTGAAACTGGCGTCCAAGATCGATTGGAATTTCGACAATGCGGACGACGAGCCAATAGAGCCGTTCGATAATCGTGGCGAACAACGCCAGCAGTCGGCTAGCCAGCCGGGCCACCAAGATGAATCCCCACAAGATGGCTATCCAGGCACTTGCAAGAGCTGTCTTCAGGGAGAGCGCGGTCAACCCCGTTATGACGAAAAGAACAAACCCGACGCCTGCGTTAATACTGATGTTCATTGCCTGCGATGACTCGCCTGAAATTGCCATTGCCGCGAAGACGAACAGCAGCACGGTAGTCACAGCTGCGACAATAATCGTCACGATCAGGCCTATGCGAAATTTACGTTGCCAATCCTCGGGCACCTTGAGCCATGTCGGTGGATGCAGGAATATCTCTCCGAGCGCGAAGATGGCAATGGTCCAGATGAACCCGAAGATGATATCAAGCCGATTCGTCGGGAGGTCATGAACGGGGATGTTCAGAAGGCCAGCAAAGCGGAGCATGGCGAGAATTGCATCGCCGGTAAATAGAATGAGAAAGAGCATTGCATGCAGAAGTGGTTCGATCACGAGCCACATGCTATTCACAGCATGCTCTTCGCTCTTACCATAGTTTTCTTGTATACCTTGGACTGTGTGGTCAATGCGCGTCTTAGTACTTTCGCAGAGCCTATTGAGCGCGTTAGAAACAATAGTTGCTGGGTAGAATGGTAGCGAGAAAAGAGCTTGCAACATGAGCACGACTGGTTTGTGAAAATGAGGAATTACAATCAAGAAGAAGATAGTGCCGAGAGTAATGATAATGAGTGTGTCGAAATCCATGCGTAGCAACTCCCTCTACTTACTTAAGTAGGTCTTCTAAGGTGATGATTTCTGACTGTGCTGTGTCATAGAATGTGACACTCGCGGCACCGTTGAGTTGAAAGTAGCCGCGCCACAGATCCATGCGATACTGATTGTCAGTCGCATACTTAGATGGATAAAAGATTATGTCCACGGAGGCACCGTTCAGGTTTACGGCTTCACGATCCTGCTGTGGTCCGATTCCAAGAAGATCCGTGGCGAGGATAAGTATGTGTTTGCCAGACGATTCCTGGAAACGATCGGCTGCGCGAGCAATGCAACCGTAGTTATCGCTCCCACCTGTGTCAACGCTTGGGTTCAGGTTGCGCAAAACAGCTGTCTTTTCGGCAAGAGCGTTTGTCACTCCCTCGACATGTCGCTGATAATCATTAAGCGCTTGCTGATAGATCTCTTCTCGTCGTCCGTTGTCTTCGGCGACGGCTGTCTTCTCGGCTGAGCCGTAGGGATTGACCGCAGTCGCAAACACGGGTGGTTCCGGGGGCGTCGGGATGATCGGGATGCTCACAGTGAGCAAGTCATTGTCAGAGGAGTAGGAGTTGGCAGTGATTGCTGAGAAATAGAACACTAGCCGCTGCTCCCGTGGACGCACAAGAGCATCTATGCCATCGGCGGCAAAGTTTAGTGCAGAGCGAAAGAGACCGCGATCGTATGTGTTAGTCGAATCAAGGCAGAACATCACGGCGTCGGCCGACTGAATACTGCCACCATTTGACGGGGTCGATGGTGGAATGACTTGTTGTGCCGGTAGTGGAGATGGATTGGTTATGACGTCGCCACACCCAAAGCAGGCAAGAAGGACGAAGAGCGTCACGATTGTGACTCGTATCATCGAATGTGTTCTTCCATTCTGACAGGTGTGTCGGCTTGAATTTCAGGGGAGCTACTCCCGCGCCGCTGTCAATTAGCTAGTCGCCCCAAGGCCCCTTCGCCGTTGCCCCTGACATTGCGCGGCGCGCACGATGTGCCGAAAACCATCACTGTTGGCGCGCAGGGCCGTACTCACAATTGCTGCAGGAAGTGCAATGCCAATCGGTGTGGCTACCACCGAAAATCCCGTGATCCTTGAACACCCACTCAAAGATGCGATCCCGACCGCAACGTCGGCAGTACAGCCAGGTCTGTTTCGCCATCGTGATTCTTCCCCCTTGATTTTGGCTATGAGTGCGGCTACTGACCCATCCGCCGCATCACGTCGTTAATGATCGAGTTGGCTTGAGCATCAAGGTCTCTTCGCAAGCGCATCGCCTGTAGTCCTACGTTGATCATCGGTTCCATCTCGTCGGCCATGGTCCAACCGGGGACTGTCGAACGCATATACCGTTCGTAGATTTCACTCAGACACAGACCGAGCAGATCCGACGTCGCCTCCATCTGATCTGACGTGCCGGGAAAGCTGCCATCGCCTTGATCGATTGCGGGACCATAGAGCAGATACATACCGTGCTGGTAGGTGACTGCTGCCGCAAGTGCTGGCACGGGTCTGAAGAACCCATCCTCACCGTAGTACATTGGGTCTCTGATTCGGTTCAGGACGTGCTGAACTGCCCAGGCAACTAGCTCCATTAGCTGAGCCTGTAAACGTTCGAAACGCGTCAATTCGGTAAGTGCTTCATGCCGAGTGGTCAACATGCCGACGATCACGCCGTCAACAGCAAGAATCCACGGAGTTGATAGATCCGAATCATTGATGAGGGCAGTCTCGCGGCCACGTTGAATTTGCGCCACAATGCGGCCGGGGTCATCCGGATTTCCTGGCCGAGCCCGATACTCGCGTATGTGAGATGTGTGATTCAAGGTTCACCAAGCCCTCTGTCGCAGAGACAGCAGCGTCACGCGCAAATATGTCGTGCGGATCAAGCGTATCCACTAATTGGGGGCTGTCAATCGTTTACACAGGGCTGATGAGAAACTGAAACCAAATGGAACGAACCATAACTTGTGTATTTCGGTTCATCCGTTGATGGTACCGGCTTCGATGGAAGTCGACTGAAATTTCCTTTTGAGAGTTAGTCGTCACTCACCTATTTGCGCCCTAATACCACCCCCACCGCCTCGTCCGGCGGCACCGCCGCCCCACGCGCAAATGCCGATGCAAACGCTTCATCCGTGATCTGGGCGCGGAGGAGTTGTACTTCGCGGTCGTAGAAGGCCTGGACAGCCGGGAGCGGGGTGAGGCCGCTGGTGTGTTGCAGGGGCATGGCGACGCCGCAGAGCCAGGCGGCATGCTCGGCCTGGCCGCGGCGGTGCGCGACGGCGGCGTGGCCCAGGATGGCGAGCGATTGATGATAGAGGTCGCCGGTGCGCTCGTACAGGAGCAGAAGATCGCGATAGCCTGCACTGGCAGTGTCGAGCTGTCCGTCCAGGCACTGCGCGGTTGTGAGATAGAGCGTTGCGTCGGAGGCGAGGAAGGTTGGGCGCTCGGCTTCGAGCCGGGTGACTGATTCTCCAAGGTTCCTGAGTGCGCCATCGATGTCGCCCTGCAGGAGGGCGAGCAGCCCGAGGTTATGGAGCGCTTGTGCTTGGCAGAGGGCATCACCGGTTCGTTGAGCAATCTCCTGGTATTGCTGGAGGTACGGGGCCGCAGTATCGAAATGACCGAGCACGATATGGAGCACGGCCATTTCGCTCAGCGCCGTAGCGACTCCCAAATCATTGCCAGCTGCTTGCCATTGTTCGACTTGTTGCTCGAGCAAGATCAGCGCTGTTCGCGGACCATCAGTGGTGATCCTCGCCCATGCGAGCGTTGCGAAAATGTGTGCTTGGCCGACTGGGTCGTTGATCTCCTGCCAGATCGCCAGGGCCTCTGTTGCATGTACATAAACGAGGTCGTGACTGTTCGACGTCAGTTCGAAGTGGGCAGCGCCGGTGAGCAGTTCTGCTCGTACCCGGGCCGGCAGGTCATCTGCATCAGCTAGCGCGGTTGTAACCCAGTGATAGCCGATGCGTCCCAGCGGGTACTCCAGCCAGTAGGGCCAGAGCGCGGCAGCGAGGCGCGCCAGTAAGAGCGTTTCGCCGGTTGTCTGTGCCCAGATGAGCGCGGCGTCGAAGTTCGCGCGCTCGCGGTCAACGCGCTCAAACCAGCCGGCACGGCTGCCCTTCGGAACGTAGGGTGGCGCGTCCTCGGCGAGGGCGAGCATTGCTCGGGCGTGGCGTTCGGCGGTCGCGTCGCGTTCGTTGGTCGCGTCGAGGCGTTCGAGGGCGTACTCGCGGATCGTCGCCAGCATCCGGTAGCGTGAGGTGGGGCCGTCGTCGAAGTGTTCGATGAGGTTGGCGTCGTTGAGGGCGGCAAGCAGGGTCGGGATGTCATCGGCGGCCAGGTCCGGGCCGCTGGCGACGGAGATAGCAAGAGATTCATTCCAGCCGCTGAGGATGCCGAGTCGGGCGAACAACCGTTGGGCAGGCGACGAGAGCAACTGCTCGCTCCAGGCGATCGTCGCGCGGAGGGCACGCTGCCGTTCAGCGACGTCGCGCGGTCCGTCTCCAGCCAGTGACAGCACATCAGGGACGCGGCTGACGAGGTCTGCCAGGGTGAAGCTGTCGGTGCGGGCGGCGACCAGCTCGATCGCCAACGGCAGACCGTCGAGTCGTGCGCAGAGCGTGGCGATATCTGGAGCCGACGCCGGCGTCAACGTGAACTCGTGATCGACGGTCTGCGCGCGCTGGACGAACAGCTCGACTGCCGAGTTGGCTGCCAGCGTCTCGATGGGCGCTTCGGGGGATGGCACTGGCAGCGGTCGGACCATTCGACGGTGTTCTCCGCTGACATGGAGCGGCACTCTGCTGGTTGTCAGGATCGTGACGCCCGGTGCTGCCTGCAACAGCCGCACCAGCGCCGGGCCGCAGTCGATGATCTGCTCGAGGTTGTCAAGGATGAGCAGCATCTTGCGGCGAGTAAGCCAGGCGGTGATGCGCTCTTCGGGCGTTGCGTCAGTGCTGTCGGCGAGGCCGAGTGCCATGGCAACCTGCGGCATCAGTTGCGTTGGGTCGGTGCTGTCGGCGAGGCTGACGAAGAACACGCCGTCGGGGAATGCGTCGAGGAGTTCGGCTGCCGCGCGCAGTGCCAACCGGGTCTTTCCGCTGCCGCCCGGACCAGTCAGGGTGACGAGGCGCACGCTCGGTTGGGACAGGAAGATGGCGAGGTCGATCACCTCGTCGTCGCGACCGACGAACGAGGTCAGTTCTGCCGGCAGGTTGTTTGGTGCGCGCACCAGCCAGCGTTCGAGCAGGGCCGCGCGTTCGAGCTGCGACGTGTACAGTGCGTCAATGGTCGGGATGCCCGCCGCTCGCAGCGCGCGGTTCGCCTGCGCTCGGGTCAGTTGCAGTGTCGCCAGCAGTTGGAGCAGTCCGTCCCAATAGTAGGGTGCGACGGACTTGCCGTGGAGCCAGCGATTGAGTGTCGCCTTCGGTAGCCCGGCCGCCTGAGCGATGTCGGTTTGCTTCTGTCCGCCGATATATTCCGCGAGGATTGCCGCGAGACGGGAGTGATTCTCCGGCTGAGCTTGGTTCTGCATGTGCGCACCATCCAGATCATAGCCGCGCGGATCGCTTGGACGCATAGTTGTGTCTGCGATCGTGTATCGTGTGCGTAGACTCATTGTAGCGCCACCAGTTGGTCAATTGTGGTGCAAGAATGGACTGTTCGGTGGCGATCGGCAACCTCTCGCGGCGCGGACGTCTACTCTATCCTGTTGGCTATCTCGGCGTGGAGTCGCTGACTCAGGCACGCAATGTCTGGCTGCTATATTGTTACGCGCCGCCGGCTGACGCCGACCGCGAAGCGCTGCTGCGGATTTCGACGGTGAGCATCATCCTGTTTGCCGGCAAGCTGATTGAGGCGTTCGATGACACGCTGATCGGCTGGTGGAGCGACCGCTCGTCGAGCCGCCTCGGTCGACGCATCCCGTTCGTCCTGGCAGGTACGCCGTTGATGGCGCTGTTTGGCTTCCTGGTGCTTGTCCCGCCGACAAATGTCGGACCGCTCGGTGCGGCGCTGTATCTCTTCCTGACGATGGAATTGCTGTACTTCTTTGCGACGATCGCCAACGCGCCGTACGACGCGTTGCTACCGGAGATTGCACCGACGGCTGCAGAGCGCCTCGATCTCTCGGCGCGTCGCGTCTACTTCGGCATCGTCGGCGCAGGGGTGGGGCTGGTGGGGAGCGGTCTCCTCGTCGCCCGGTTCGGTTTCGTGGGGATGGCGGCGGTAGTGGCCGTGCTGGCGCTGGTGAGTCGCTACGTCGGGCTGTTCGGCGTCTGGGAACCGGCGCGGCGCAGTGTGGCGAGTGCTGAGGTCAGCCTGCGTGATTCGATCGGCGCGCTGCTGGAGCACCGCCGCTTTCTGCGCTTCATGGCCTCGTTCGTCCTGTTCCAGGCAGCGCTGACGATGCTGCTCGGCCTGTTGCCGTATTACGTCAGCGGCGTGCTGCGGCAGGATGCCGAAGGTATCTGGGTGGCGCTGCTGACGGCGGTCGGGCTGGGGACGATGATGCTGGCGATCCCGCTGTTTTCCAGTCTGGCCCGACGCACGACGCCGCTGCACGGGTATCGGGTGGCGATGCTGTCTGCCGCGCTGGCGTTCCCGCTGCTGGGTGTCGCCGGGTTCGTCCCCGGTGTGCCGGTCGAAGGTGAGGTGATCGCCGTGCTGATGCTAGTCGGTGCGCCGTTGGCGGGCATCTTCCTGTTCCCCGGCCCACTGGTGGCGGAGATGTGCGACGAGGATGCGTTGCGATCTGCCGGGCGACGTGAGGGCGTGTTCTACGGCGCGCAGGCGTTTGTCGAGAAGGTGGCAACCTCGATCGCTCCGCTGGTTCTGGGGCTGCTGCTGATCTTTGGCAGTTCGGCTGAGCATCCGCTCGGCATCCGACTGGTTGGCCCGGTTGCCGCGATCCTCGTCTTCAGCGGGTTCCTGATCGCCGGGAGCGTGGAGTCATCCAGCATCGTGCCGACTGCGGCGTTGAGTAGTAGCGACTGAGGCGTGACCGCCGGGGAGATTGTCCGGACTAGGCCGGCATCAACCGTTCGAAGCGCTCGACGTTGTGGACGAAGATGACCGCGCCGCCGACTTCGACCTCGAAGTTCTCCGGCATGTAGAGCAGGCCCGGCTCCAGCGCCGGTGAATAGGGGACAGCCATCTGCTTGCGGCGGCGGCAGACGCGGCGGATGATCGAGATCACCTGCGGGACCTGGTGATCTTCGACGCCGGTCATCAGCGAGCTGTTGCCCATGCGGAGAAACGATCCGGTGCTACCGATGCGCGTCACCCGGAAGCTATCCGTGATCAGGGCGTCGGTCAGGTTGTCAACATCTTCGTCCTGCACGATCGCGATGATCAGCTTCATCTCGCCTACCTCTGCTATCTACCAACGGCTGGTATGCGGAGTATAGCGTACCGTCAGGTCTGGATGCTGCGTTGGTAGCATCATATCCGTCGCGCCGGTCGCGAGAAACAGGTTGCCCGCTCAGCCAACCCGGAGCGGGCAACCATGCAACGTGTCTGGAACTAGAGTGCAGGCAACAACTCTTCGGACGCCGACGGGGTCGTGGCGGACGTCGAGGCCTGGTCGGGGATCGGCTCGCAGATGACCGTCGTGCCATCGCGCCCGTGACTAAGGTGCAGCCCGTGGAACCAGTCGGCCCAGCGTGCGTCGAGGTGGCTCTTCACGCGGATCTCGTACTGCCCGGGGCTCGACATCTGGCGGATCGTGTGACGTACTCATCGTGCTCCCTTCGCGAAGACAACCGTTCAGTGGCCTGTTGAGAAGGTAGGAGCTGATGTGGTGAGTGAGGTGGTGATTTTTCGGGGGCGGGGTGGGGGCGTGTCGGCGCGATCGACGAATTGATGGGGCATTGCTGCCGTGCCATGGCGGCCGGGTATCGGCACGGGTTCCGCGGGACGGCACACATCACGCCAGATATCGAGACTCCCGCGTCGATGACAATGCCGACTCTTACCTGCGTTGGATTGAGTCGGAAGGGTGGGAGATTTCTCAGCTGCGGCCTCGAAATGACGGGACAAGAGGTAGGTTACCGAGCCTTCATTGCTAGCAATGGCGAACATGGGTCCGATAACCAACCTCGCCTGTCATCTTGAGCCCGTATGCCCGCCGGACTTCAGTCCAACGCGGAAATCGCCGCTCAAGACGGTGTGGCCGCCACGCCTGAGCGACCGAACTCTGACGGCAACACGGCCCTGTCGCATGTAGCCGCGACAGGGCCGTTCTCAGACCAGCATGATCAGTCCGCGACGCTGGCGAGCTCCTTGACGGCGTGCAGGACGCCAGCCGAGGGCGATCTCCAGCACTTCGTCCATGCTGGCTGACGAGGCGGACGGGCAGGACATTTCACTTTGATCTCCGGGAGGTCGGCGAGATCCTTCTCATTGCGCGCCGGGGCGATCATCGTGGTGATGCCGCCTCGGTGTGCGGCGGAGAACTTTCTCTCGCAGGCCGCCGATCAGCAGCACCTTGCCACGCAGCGTGATCTCGCCGGTCATCGCGACATCCTTATGGACGCGGATGCCGGTGATCGCCGAGATGAGCGCGGTCGCCATCGTCACACCGGCC
The DNA here is from genome assembly GCA_023954495.1 of Thermomicrobiales bacterium. Taxonomy (NCBI): domain Bacteria; kingdom Pseudomonadati; phylum Thermomicrobiota; class Thermomicrobia; order Thermomicrobiales; species Thermomicrobiales bacterium. Next base: position 12,205 of record JAMLIA010000061.1, read on the forward strand.
GAGGGGCCGTCCTTCGGGATCGCGCCGGCCGGGACGTGGATGTGGATCGTGTGGTTGTCGAAGTAGCCCTCCGGGATGCCGAGCGCATCAGCGCGCGAGCGGGCGTAGGAGATCGCGGCGCGCGCCGATTCCTGCATCACGTCGCCGAGTTGGCCGGTCAGGATCAGTTCGGCCTTGCCGCTGGTGATGCTGACCTCGACCGATAGCAGGTCGCCGCCGGCGCTGGTGACAGCCGTGCCGGTGGCAACGCCGATCTCGTCATGCTCCTCAGCCAGACCGTACTCGAAGCGCGGGATGCCGAGGTAGTGCGGCAGGTCGTCGGCGTGTACCGTTGTCAGTTCGGGCGAGTCCGTCTCGGCAACCCGACGGGCGATCTTGCGACACAGCGCGCCCAGTTCGCGATCCAGATTACGCACGCCGGACTCGTGAGTGTATTCGCGGATCAGCCGCAGGACGGTGTCGTCGGTGACGGCCAGATGGTCGGTCGTCAGCCCGTGGGCCTCCAGCGCCTTCGGCAGCAGGAACGAGCGGGCGATCTCCAGCTTCTCCAGCTCGGTGTAGCCGGGCACCTCGATGATCTCCATGCGGTCGCGCAGCGGGGCCGGGATCGGCTCCAGCAGATTCGCGGTCGTGATGAAGATGACCTGTGAGAGATCGAAGGGCACTTCGAGATAGTGGTCCGAGAACGAATGGTTCTGCTCGGGGTCGAGCACCTCCAGCAGCGCCGACGACGGATCGCCACGGAACGCATCGGAGCCGACCTTGTCGATCTCATCCAGGACCATGACCGGGTTCTTCGTCTTGGCGTCGCGCAGCGCCTTGATGACGCGGCCCGGCATCGCACCGACGTAAGTGCGGCGATGGCCGCGGATCTCCGCCTCGTCGCGCACGCCGCCAAGTGACATGCGGACGTAGGAGCGGCCGATGGCGCGGGCGATCGACTTGCCGAGGCTGGTCTTGCCGACGCCCGGCGGTCCGACGAAGCAGAGGATCGGCGCTTTCATCTTGTTGCCGGCCAGCTTGCGGACGGCGATGAATTCGATGATGCGCTCCTTGACCTTCTGCAGGCCATAGTGATCTTCGTCGAGAATGCGCGCCGCCTCGGCCAGATCAAGCCGGTCGTCCGTTTCGATCGCCCACGGCAGGTCGGTCAACCACTCCAGGTAGGAGCGGATGACGCCGATCTCCGGTGAGAACGGATGCTGGTGCTCCAGGCGCGAGACCTGCAACAGTGCCTTGTGCTCGACCTCTTCCGGCATCCCGGCGGCTTCGATCTTCTCGCGGAACTCTTCGACCAGTGCTTCTTCGCTGACCAGCTCGCCCAGCTCGCGCTGAATCGTGCGCAGTTGCTCGCGCAGCATGTACTCGCGCTGCTGGCGATCCATGCCCGCCTGCGCCTCGCTCTGGATCTGGTGGCGCAGGGTCAGGAACTCCAGACGCTCGGACAACACAGAGCTGATCGAGCGCAGACGCAGCACCGGATCGAAGATCTCCAATGCTTCCTGACGGCGGGAGGATTGGAACTCCGGCGAGAAGGCGATCAGGTCGGCGAGCCAGCCGGGCTCATCGACGCTGCGCACCATCGTCAGGACTTCGTCGGGCACGTTCGGCAGCATCGAGACGTAGTTCTCGACCTGTTCCATGACGTGTGACATAACCGCCTGCGCCTCGATCGTCGTGACCGAAGGGTCGTCATAACGCTCGACGCTGGCGAGGGTATACGGCTCGCGTTGGTCGATGCTCAGCACCTTGCCCCGGGCGACACCCTGGAGGATGACGTGTGATGGGCCGCCCGGTCGGCTGATCTTGTGGCCGACCTCGGCGATCACACCGACGTCGCACAGCTCGTCGTTGCTGACGAGGGATGCGTAGCTGGCGATGTCCTGCGTTGAGCCGCCGGAAGGACTGTCCTCATCGGGCAGGAAATCCTCGTCGACATCCTCATCCTGATCGCGGGTCGCGAGGACAAGCACGAGCCGGTCATCGTTGATTGCCTGATCGACGGCGCGCAATTCCTCGTTGTCGTCGAGCGGATAGGGAAGGGACATGTGTGGCAGCAGCAGTGTCTGCGGCAGGATCAGCACCGGCAGCGTCAGCCGCTCCTGGCTCATGTCGCTCACCGCTGGCTCATCGGCCGCCGCAGCGTCGGTTTGATCGAAATCCTCCGGCAAGTCCGGGCTTGGAGTGGGCTGGCTACTCTTGGTCGAACGTCGGGGCATGTATCGTCCTCGAAGTGATTGGCGAATTGGTCAAGTGGTCATGTCCAGGCGGCTGCGCGTGGATCCGGATGCCTGATTTCGTGCGTTTCCACAGCGCGCAGGCGTGACTGTTAATGATACCAGCCATGCTCAGTCATTCGATGCCTGATGACCTATTGTCGCCAGTGCATCCGCAACTGTCAGCACCTCGCCGCCGAACAGGCGATTCATCTGGGTGCCGAAGGTGAGGGAGCCGGCGAGGGTCTGGCGCGGGGGGCCGTCGGCGATGATCTCGCCGTCGGCGAGGACGATGACGCGATCGGCGGCATTGGCGACGAATTCGACGTCGTGCGTGGCGACGATGACGAGGCGTCCGGCGTCCGCATACTGACGAACGAATCCGGCAAGAGTCGCCTTGTCGTGGCCGGGCAGGCCGCGCGTCGGCTCGTCCAGCAGCAGGATCGATGGCTGTGCGACTGCGATGGCCGCCAGCGCTGCACGCTGTCGCTCGCCGCCGGACAGGTCCAGCGGGTGGCGCTCGCGATGCTGCTGAATGCCGAGCGTTTCAAGCAGGGGATCGATCGCGCCATCGCACTCCTGTTGCTGGGCACGCAGGGTGAAGCGTAGCTCGTCGGCGAGCGTCTCCTGGTGGAGGATCGCGCTCGGGTTTTGCGGGACATACCCGGCCACGCGGGCCAGCTCGTGGACGGGTCGGCGGGCAGCGTCTGCGCCGTTGACGATGACGCGACCGGCGCTGGGGCGCAGCAGGCCGTTGACGTGCTTCAGCAGCGTCGTCTTGCCCGAGCCGTTGCGCCCGATGATGGCGATGACTTCCCCGGCGTAGCCGCTCAGCGCCACATCGCGCAGCGCCTCCAGCCCTTCGTAGCGATGTCTGACGCCCTCCAGCCGGACCAGCTCGTCGCCAAGTGAACGTGTGCGGATGGGCAGTGCTGGGTATTCGGCATGCAGGTCGATGTGCCGCCGCGCCTCGCGGACTGTTAGTGGGATGGGCTGCCAGCCGAGCGCACGTGCAAGCTCGACGAGCGGCGGGACGTCGTCGAGGTGTTCCAGCATCTCCTGTGTCGTCCCCTCAGTCAGCTGGCCGTCCCGAAGCAACGCGATGCGCTCGGCGAAGGCCAGCACGCGGTCGAGGCGGTGTTCGGCGAGTACAACGGTCATGCCGAGATCGTCGTTCAGCCGACGGATGGCGGCCAGCACGTCGTGGGCGGCCAGCGGATCGAGCTGCGAGGTCGGCTCGTCGAGGACGAGCAGGTCGGGCCGCGTCGCGATGGCGGCGGCGATCGCTACGCGCTGCCGCTCGCCGCCGCTGAGCGTGGCCGTCTCACGGTCGCGCAGGTGGTGGATGCCGAGCAGGTCGAGCGTCTCTTCCAGCCGGACGCGCATCGTGCGCCGCTCCATGCCGAGGTTCTCCATGCCGAAGACGATCTCATCCTCGACGCGGTCGGCGATGATCTGCGCCTCGGGGTCCTGAAAGACGAGCCCGACGGCGTGGGCCAGATCGCGCGGGGCGACATCGCGGGTGTCGTGGCCGAGCACGTGAACGTGCCCGGCAATGTGGCCGCCGTGGAAGTGCGGGATCAGACCATTCAGGCAGCGCAGCAGGGTCGACTTCCCGGCACCCGAGTCGCCGACGACGAGCGTGAGCGTACCGGCCTGCGCCTGCCACGAGATGTCGCGGATGGCAGTGCGTGTCGTACGCGGGAACTGGTAGGTCAGGCTCTCTGCGACGATCGTGCTCATCGATTGCTCCAGACGACCGGCAGCAACAGCAGCAAAATCGCGCCACCAACAAGCGGATCAAACGGCGGCGTGGTGAGGCGCGGGAATGGGCTGAAGGTCAGCAGACCACGTGCGAGGCTAACGGCCAGCGTGACCACGACCAGACCGGCGACCGCGCAGACGGCGACCGACGCTATGTCCCAGACGAGCGGACGGAAGCGCGAGCGCGGCTGCTGCCCGCCGACGCCGGCGAGCGAGGCGAAGATGGCGATGACAATCATGCCGACACCGGGCAGGACGCGTCCGGTGCCGATCAGGGCGAGCGCCAGGACGACCGCGGCGCTCGCAGCAACCAGCGGCCAGCGACGACGGGGGGATGGCTGCGCGACGCGACTGGCCCCAAAGCCGCGCGTCTCCAGCGCTTCGGCCAGCACCAGCGAGCGTTCCAGGCCGGCAGCGAGCAGCGGGGTCAGCAGGCTGGGGGCGTCGCGCAGGCCACGGAAGCGGTGACCGCGTGCACGTTGGGCGTCGTAGATCTCGCGAGCGGCGGCGATCGTCTGCGGGATGAGCGTGAGCGCGACCGTCCCGGCGATGCCGAGCGTGGCGACGCGGGACGGCAGCAGCCGGATCAGGTCGGCCTGCCGCACGGCGGCACTGAGCGTGGCGGCGCTGATGAGCAGCGTGGCGATCGCCAGCGCCGAGGTGACGCCATAGACGAACGCGTTCCAGGTGAGTGCGCCGCCAATGATCGGTAGTCGTGACGGCAACTCCATGATGACACGGTCGCCGATGTGGACCGTCAGCAGGTTGAATCCGACCGAGAAGAGCGACAGCGTCGTCCCGATGACGACGACTAGCCGCCAGGCGCGCGCCAGCGATCCTTCATGCGGGATGGACAGGTAGACGGTCAGCACGACCAGCAGCGCTAGCGCGAGATAGAGCGGGTTGCGGCTGACGACCGGCGTCAGCGCCGCCGCGCCGAACCACGCCAGCCAGGCTGCCGGATTGATCTTGCCAGCGCTGCGAGTATCAGCCCGTGATGCCGCGCTCATGGTGCGCGCGGCTTCCGTCGGCGCAGCGCGACCAGCCCGGCGACCAGCACGACTGCAATCAGCATCGCCGCGAAGATCCGCCAGCTTGTGTTGCCGTCGTCGGTCGAGGTTGTTGTATGTGCGGTGGGCGTGCCGTCCGGCGAGATGACGACCGCTATGGCGGTTGGCTGCTCGGTCGGGGTTGCCGCGACGGCTACGGGCGGCTCGGTTGGTGCCTCGGCTACTGCTTCGGTCGGTGGTGTCGTCGGGGTCGGTTCGGCCTCCTGCTGGCTCGCGGCCAGCTCAGCGATCTCGGCCAGCGTCACCGGCGGGAGTTGCCCGTCGCCACTCGTCCACGACCAGCCGTCGATGTCGCCATCGTGCACCTCGCGGCTCGCCGCGCCGCGCAGCTCCATGACCCAGTCGCCGTCCTGCCAGGTGTAGAAGTGCCAGAACCAGGCGGGGCTTGTGTACGACTTGCAGAAGCAGTCCGTCGCCGGACAGCCTTCGCCATCCAGCGAGCAGACCGCGCCGCCCATGCCGCCGAACGGTGCGACTTCGGTATCCAGTCCGGATCGCTGCAGCAACTCCTCGCTGGAGATGGAATCTTCGGGGAATGTCACCAGAACATAGACGAGCGAGCCGTCGTCGTGACGCACGACGAGACCGGCCTGTTGAAGATCGTCTGCCGCCGCACCGCTGCCGAGCAGCAGCGCGGCGACAAGCGTCAGCGCAAGGCTGAGCCGCCGAATCTGGCTAGCGGGCCAGCGCACGCTCGACCGCCTGTATGCCGAGATCGTCGAGCACGAACCCATCGTCGCTCTGCGTGATGCGCGCGCGCTCAAAGACCTGGACCGTGCCGCAACCATCGTCGTTGCAGACTTCGTTCGCTTCGGTCAGCGGGAAGCCGAGGATCGGCACGCCGCCGTGCGACTGCCAGAAGGCCAGCATCTCGCCGCAGACGTTGTGCTGCGTCTCAGTGATGAAGTTGCAGTCGGTGGCGCTGCTAGCCTCGATCGGGCCAGCGTCGATCGCTTCCGCCTGGATCGTCTCCGCGCCGAGCAGGCCGAGCAGGATCTGCCACTCGGTGCCGGCCAACTCACTGTGCCACTCGAAGCGCGCGCGCTCGAAATACTGAACCAGCAGGTCGCCCTCGTAATGCATCTCGGTCAGCGGCTGCCCGAAGGCGTCTGCGCCACCGTGCGCGTTCCAGTAGGCGCGGAACGGCTCGCAGATGTTGTGCTGCGTCTCGGCGACGAAGTCGCAACCCGACAGTGCCTGAGCCTCGGCAGCCGCGGCGATGGCGTAGGGCGCAGCGATCGGGCGGATCGGCAGTGCTTCGCCGAGCAGCGCCGGGATCGCCTGTGTCGTCGCCAGCATCGAATCGTCCGGCATGGCCGGCTGGAACTGGAAGGCACCGGAGTCGTTCTGGAACGTGGCCAGCGCTGCGGTCAGGTCGCCGCCTTCCCAGTTCGCAGGGTTCTGTCCGGCCGCCACGACCGCCTGAATCGCCAGCGCCGTCGAGTTGGCATCGCCGCCTCCAGCCACGCTGGCCGCGTCGTA
>JAMLIA010000062.1 GCA_023954495.1 Thermomicrobiales bacterium
CTTGAGCAGATCAATGGCGCGCTGCGATTCGGCACCGGGGATAGTGAAACTGTTGACGAAGTCGCCATGACCAGCCCGGTAGACGCCGACAAGCGCGATGAGGACGAGCGCACTGCTCACGAGGACAAGACGATGGCGACGGACGACAAACGCCGCCCACCGGCCGAGCCAGCTCAACTGTCGCGAAGTTTGATGATTCATCACCGCTCCTCTATCGCGCCTGCTGAGACGCTGGCGTCGAGACAACGTCAGCTGCCGTTCGTGTGAGACCGTAGAGGAGCGCGATCAGGACGATCTCAAGCCCGATCTGCGCAAGCTTGCTCACCGCTGCGTAGATCTCGAGATCCGACCGACCGGCCAGCAGTAAGACCATGTAGACCACCATGACGAGGGCATTGGCGACGGCACCAGCCCGCACGAGCCGCCGGTTGAGCCGGCGGATCAACCAGCCTCCAACAATGTAGGCAAGGCCGGCGACCAGCATCACCGCCTGCGGCGGGGAATCAAGATCGTCCGGTGCCATCCCTGTGCCGATGATGAGATAGATCACGCCAGTCAGCCAGGCCAGGGCGGTCCCTGCCCGCGCCAGTGCCCCAAGCGACGACTGTTGCTGAGCTGTGTTCATTACAGCCTCTTCTATGCTTAACCGATGGCTAAACAACGTTTAGTAAATGCAGTGTAGGAATTGCATGGCATATTGTCAAGCAGGACAACGAATGGGTATTTGGTGCTTCAAGACGCTGTGGCGCGTGTTCGTGACTGGGCCGTAACCATTCCAGTGCGAGGAGATCCGTCGCGATATGACAATCGTGGCGGAGCGTTGCCTCGGCCTCACCAAGCGCCGCGCTCGCTCGGCGGACAGCGCAACTGACATTGCACGCACAGCCAAGGTCGACTACGATACCCCCTGGGGTATTGGAAAGGAGCGGTCCGTGAAAATCGCCGCCGCAATCTCCGAGGGCCGCCTGGCCGGTCTCGATGACGCAACAACACTCACCATCTACGACACTGAAACTGGCGCGACCGAAGATGTCGCCAATCCCGCCGCCGAGCTGGCTGTCGGAAAGCGGCTGGCCGCTGTCGAGGTGCTGCTGGCCCACGATGTCGATATCCTGGCTGCCGTCCCCGATGGGCTGTGCAATGTGTCGCACGCCATCGCCCGGGCGGCTGATATCCGCTTCCTGCCGCTGGAGCGCGGCACGGACGCGCAGATCATTGCGCGCCACGGCGCGACGCTGGCCGCGGCCGCCCAACAGGAGCTGCCGGCTACCTGGCTTGCCACACCGGCGCGCGTTGATGCTGGAGCGCCGGCAGCCGCGTGGTTGAGCGACGAGGCGACAGGCGCTGTCCGCAATCGGCTGCGCAGGCTGGAGGGGCAGGCCCGTGGTGTTCAGCGCATGCTCGATGAGCGTGCAGCGTTGGATGACATCCTTACCCAGCTCTCTGCGATGCGCTCGGCGCTCAATGCCGTCGGACTGACGCTGCTGGCCGAGAATCTGGTCACTTGCCTGTCGATGGCAGGCAGCGACCCGGAGGGTGCTGACCGCCTGGCAGCCGCCCGCCGCGCATTTCTGCGCCTGAACTAACGGAGATTGCCAATCATGCCCAATTTTCGCGGATCGACGAACCGTAGGTTCCCTGTCGCGCTGCTGATGCTGCTGATCGCATCGCTCGTCCTGGCAGCGTGCTCGTCGCCCGATGCCGAGCTTGATCAGGGCGCGGCGCTGCCAGCGGAGACGGCTACAGCACCGCCGACTGCGACGATGCCGCCGGCGACGCCGACGGCTGAGCCAACCGAGGAGCCAACCGAACCACCCGCGCCGACGCTTGAGCCGACAGCAGAGCCAACGCAGGAGCCGACGGCGACACCCACTGAAGAGCCGGAGCCCGCTCCGACTGAACCGCCTGCCGAAACCGACGTGCTGCTGAACGGCGATCCAGCCTGGCAGGACGCGATTCATACCTATGATGGCGCGCGGATGGGTGTTGTTATCCCGACCGAGCTGAATATCCGCTCTGCACCGACGACTGACGCGCCGATTCTGGCAACGACGTTCGCCCGGCACACGGTGACGGTGTACGAGATGGTGACGAACCCGGACGACGGCGGCCGCTGGTATCGGGTTGGCGATGGGCGCTATGTGTCAGCTGACTATGTCGCACCGTTCGCCGCGCCACCACCGGATGAGACGTTCTCTGGCCACTGGGTTGATATCAACCTGTCGAGCTTCTACGCCATCGCCTACGACGGCGATCGGCCGATCTACAGCGCGATCATCTCCGCCGGGCGCGATGATCGCACGCCGCTCGGGACCTTCAATGTCTTCTATCGTGTCGAGGACGAAACGATGGATTCGGCCACGGTTGGCATTCCCAAGGGTGACCCGGAGTACTACTACCTTGAGCATGTCATGTACACGCAGTACTTCAAGGAGGGTGGGTTTGCTCTGCACAGCAACTACTGGACGCCACCGTCGCAGTTTGGCGGCTTCACCAGCAACGGCTGCATTAGCCTGCTCAAAGGCGACGCCCACTGGTTCTGGGACTTCCTCAGCGAGGGTTCGACCGTTCACATCCATTTCTGAGGTAGTGACATAAAATGCGGCGGTGTGATTGTGTACGGTTGGCTCCAACGTTCGTCTCCAGGTGATGTGAGAGGACTGGCGAGATGACCGCACGACGCCGAGTGCCGGCGGTCGGACGCGAAGTCGGCCCGGAAAGCTGCTCAATCGAGCATCGGCATGAGATCCTGCACGGGCTGCCGTTCTTCGCACATCTGTCATCGGAAGCGCTGGCCGAGATCAACCAGCAATTTCACGCGACGGGGTATGCAGCCGGTGAGACGGTCTATTTCAGCGGCGACCCGGCCGAGCGGCTCTTTGTCGTCGCCCACGGCGAGGTGAAGCTCCTGCGTCATAGCGCCGGCGGTCAGGACGTGCTGCTCGATATTCTCGGCGAGGGTGAGATGTTCGGCACCCTTACCGTGCTCGGAGATCGCAGCTACCCGGATACAGCCGTGGCGCAGACGCCGTGCTGCGTCCTGGGGATCAGCGCGGCTGACTTCCAAACCATCCTCGCGCGGGTGCCGGAGGTCGCGCTGGCGGTCCTCGGGCTGGTCGCTGAGCGACTCCAGAACGCCCACGACACGATCTCACAGATCAGCGCCACGCCAGTAGAGTCTCGCGTTGCCGCCGCGCTGCTCAAGCTGGCCGAGAAGCTCGGTGTTCAGGACGAGCGCGGAGTGCTGATCAACACGCGCCTGTCGCGGCAGGATCTTGCCGCGATGACCGGCACGACTACCGAAACGGCCAGCCGCATCATGAGCCAGTTCCGCCGCGATGGTCTCATTGAGAGCGGGCGGGAGTGGATCATCGTGACGAACGCGGCGCAGCTTGAGCAGATCGCCAGCGAGGCGTAAGCAACGATCTCTCGCCTTTTCCTTACTTGATCCAGATCATTCACCATCTCCTCCTCCTTCCCTAGAGTGGTAGTAGAGGCAATGAGGCCTGACCCACGAAAGGGATTTCCGTGACAGTGAAGACGACAACAAAGACCATCCTGCGTAGCGACAACCTGACCTGCCCGTCGTGCGTGCCGAAGATCGAGAAGGCGCTGAGCGCCAAGCCCGGCGTGACGAGCGCCAAGGTGCGCTTCGCCAGCGGCAAGATCGAGGTTCAGCACGATCCGCAGCAGACGTCCGGCGACGAGCTGGTCCAGGCCGTCCAGGCAGTTGGTTACAAGGCGCGTGTCTCGCCAGTCTGACGCGCGACATACGATTCGGGCGCGTCCCCGACGCGCCCGTAAACTTCGACAGTGAGAGAGAAATGACAACGACACGACTTCAATCGACTCAGGAGCGGCTGCGCGACCCACTTGCCAGACGCATGCTGCTGACAGTCGTCAGCGGTGCGCTCATTCTTCTAGCGCTCGTCGGCATCTACGTCCTCGGCCGCCCCGGCGTCGGGCCGTGGCTGATGACGGCCGCCGCGCTGGTCGCCGGCTCCGACATCGCCATGCGCGCGATCAACGCGCTGCGCATCCGCCAGATCAGCATTGAGCTGCTGGTGACGATCGCCGCGTCGGGCGCGCTGATCATCGGCGAATACTGGGAGGCGGCAGCCGTCACCTTCCTCTTCATGCTCGGCGCATACCTGGAAGCTCGTACGCTGAGCAAGACGCGCCAGGCGCTGGCCGAACTGATCGAGCTTGCGCCAGAGACGGCGCTGGTCGAGCGCGATGGCGACGTTGTCGAGGTCGGCATCGGCGCAGTTGCCGTCGGAGAGACAGTCGTCGTCAAGCCGGGCGGACGCATCCCGGTTGATGGAGTCGTGATCAACGGCTCGGCGGCAGTGGACGAGAGCGCCATCACCGGCGAGCCGATCCCCGAGAGCAAGGCCGCCGAATCAGGCGTCTATGCTGGCACGATCGCGCTGAATGGCCTGCTGCGTGTGCGGGTGGCCGGCGTCGGCGGCGAGACGATGCTCGGGCGCATCATCGAGCGGGTCGAAGAGGCGCAAGACACCAAGGCACCCGCCCAGCGCTTCATCGAACGCTTCGCGCGCTGGTACACCCCGGCGATCATGGGGCTCAGCCTTGTGGCCTGGATCATCACCCGCAACGTCGAGCTGACCCTGACCCTGCTGGTCATCGGCTGCCCGGGCGCGCTGGTCATCTCGACGCCGGTGTCGGTCATGGCCGGCATTGGCCGGGCTGCCCGGCGCGGCATCCTGATCAAGGGCGGCGAGCATCTGGAGCAGGCCGGCAGCATTACGGCAGTCGCCTTTGACAAGACCGGCACCCTCACCGAGGGACGCCCATCGCTCACCGATGTTGTCGCGCTGCAGCCGATGACGGCCCACGCGAACCACCACAGCCTGTTGGACAACACCGGATGGGATGCTGACCAGCAGGCTGTCCTGCGCTGGGCAGCCATCGCTGAGGCGGGCTCGGAGCATCCGCTGGCCCAGCCAATTCTCGACGCCGCACCAGGCGGACCGGTCCCGAGCGCCGATGACTTCAGTGTCTACCCTGGCCGCGGCGTCGTGACGACGCACAATGGCCACACCATCGGCGTGGGTAATGCGGTCCTGATGCACGAGCTGGATGTGCCCGTCTCGCGGCAGGTTGAGACGCGCATGGAACGCCTGAAGCAGACCGGGCGCACCGCCGTCATGGTCGCTCTCGACGGCAGCCTGATCGGTATCCTCGGCATCGCCGACGCGGTGCGCCAGGATGCCGCCGCGACCGTGGCGCGGCTGCGCCAGGATGGTATCAAGCGCATCCTGATGCTGACTGGCGACGATCGTCTGACGGCGCAGGCGGTCGCCGAGCAGGTCGGTATCAGCGAGGTGCATGCCGGTCTGATGCCGGATGAGAAGCTCGAGATAATCCGCTCGCTGCAGGCCGAAGGCTACGTCGTTGCCATGGCTGGCGACGGCATCAACGACGCCCCGGCGCTCGTCGCTGCCGATGCTGGCGTCGCGATGGGTACGGCGGGAACTGATGTGGCTATCGAGACGGCTGACATTGCGCTGGTTGGCGACGATCTACGCAAGCTGCCTGAGGCGATTGGGCTGTCGCGAGCGACGGTGCGGAACATCCGCCAGAACGTGGCCGTCGCGCTCATCACGGTCGGCGCACTGCTGGGCGGCGTGCTGCTGGGCGAGGTCCACATGGCCGGTGGGATGTTCGTTCACCAGGCGTCGGTGCTGCTGGTGACCGCCAACGGCATGCGGGTGCTGCGCGGCGGTCGCAATCGCACTGTTCGCTCGCGTGGCAACGGAGCGATGCCACAGCCAGCACAGGCCGAGACGCGCGACGCACTGCCAGCGTGATGCAACCCGCGCACAAGACGCGACCCCGACCATCAAGGTCGGGGTCGCGAGCGTTCGCAGTGTCTACAGATGATCGTGCGACGCTTTACTGCAATGTCTTGATATAGGCGATGATATCAGCGATCTGCTGGTCATCGACCTGGCCCTTGAAGCTTGGCATGATCGGTGCGAAGCCTTCAACGACCTTTGCGTTCGGATCGACAATCGACTCGTGGATGTAGGCATCGTCGACGGTGACCTTCGAGCCATCGGTCAGCGTGACCTCGTGGCCGTACACACCCTTCCACGTCGGGCCAACCAGTGCCGAGCCATCGACAGAGTGGCAGGCCACGCAGCCCAGGCTGGTTGCCAGGGACTTCCCATTTTCCGCGTCACCCTCTGCCGGAGCTGCGCCGCCGGTTGTGCCCTCAGGTGCCGCCTCGGACGCCGACTCGGTCGCGGCCGCTTCAACCTGAGTGGCTACCGGAGATGCGCCAGCAGTTGAGGCACCAACGACCGACGTTGCCGGCTTGGCATCCTCGCTACTGCCGCAGGCAACCCCAACGACAAGCAGCAGTACTACGGCGAGTACCGCACATGCACGTTTCATCCCTCTATGATCCTCCGCTTCGTCCAACCCACTGCGACGCCATCACATATTTTGCTGAGCGCGTGTCCGCGCTAGTGCCCATGCCCGTGCATTTCCCATTCCACGAGCATCGCTTCCCAGTCCCGGACAGTACCGCTCTTTTCTGCAGCCAGCTTCTCGGCTGCATCTTTGCTACTGAACGCTACCACGCCCATGCCCATTGGGGTCATCAGATCGTGCGAATCGACATAGAACGCGGTAGTGCCGTCGATCCACTCGACCGAGTCGAAGTCGTGGACCCAGACGCGCCGTTCATTGAGCCCGTCATCCTGCACAGTCGCGATCATTTCGCCGATGTCATCGAAGATCATCGTTGTGCCGTCGCTCGCGACCAGGCCAGATGCGTACTTCTCTTCCGAGATGATCATATGGCATCGGCTACATGTATCCACACCGTATTTGATCTCTGGTGGCTGGTCGGCTCGTGCTTCACCACCACAGCCAGCCAGCGTTATGGCGGTCAGGACAATCAGTATGAGCAGCCCAGGCAATCGTAGCAGTCGAGTGGTCATCTCACATCCACCTTTCGGAAGATCCAGTAGCCAACTGGCAGTGGCACAATGATCCAGAGCGCAATCGCGCCGAACAGCACGGTTGTCAGTGCTGAGCCGAAGCGGTCGATTGCGTAGACGCCGGCCGGACCGAGTACCTCCAACGAGGTGTGCAGGACGTTGACACTCAGCAGCTTGTAGGCGTCGAGCGGGTTCGTCAGCGTCGCGATGAGGAGCGTCGAGGGCTGCAGGCGCATAACCAGCGAGCTACCCATCAGGCCGAGATCGCCGATGATGATGAGAACCAGCCAGATTGAGACGGCGATGCCCAGCGCAGCCGCTGTCTGCGGCGAGAAGCTGGAGATCAGGAAGCCGACGCTCAGCATCGCCAGTCCGAGCAGAATCGTCATGCCGACCAGCAGGGCGAAATCCGACGGGCTTCCGGCAGCACCGCGGGCGGCCAGCGCGACACCGGCCCAGCCGAAACCGAAGACAAGCATCAGCACGAGCGACAGCGCCGCGCCGAGGTACTTGCCGAAGAATACCTCGGCCGGTGAGACCGGCAGTGCCAGCATGTACTCCAGGCTGCGGTCCTGCCGGTCGCTGACGATCGACTGCGCGCCGATGGTCAGGCCGATCAGCGGCACCATCAGCAGCATCAGGTTCAGCAGCCCAGCCGAGCCCGCCTGCCCGGTGAGACGCCCACTCCCGGCCAGCGACCCCAGGAGAACCCGACGCTCAGCACCAGGAACACGACGGCGTACAGGATGAACCAGCGATTGCGTAGACCGGCGCGCGCCTCGCGACCGGCGATCGTCATTACTGCTGACCAGTCCATAGTCCTCGCTCCAGCTCAAAGTCATCGATCTCAACGCCACGGCGGGCGAGTGCCGAGAGCACCCGCGCCTTCTCGCGATGCTCGATCGTCACTACCAGACGCTTCCCGGAGATATCCGCCGACAGGCCCAGGCTCGCCAGCGTCTCGGCGGCCTCGGTCGCGTGGCCATTCGAGAGCGTAACGATCAGGCGCGACTCGCTGCCGGTCGCTGCCGCGAACTCCTGCGGCGTGACGATCTCTTCCAGCTGGCCGGCGCGCATCAGCAGGATGCGATCGGCCAGCGCCAGAATGTCGTCCGGTCGGTGCGATGAAAAGATGAGTGTCTTGCCGCGCTGCTTCTGCTCGCGCAGCAGATCGAGCAGTTCGGCGCGGCCAGCCGCATCCAGATTGGCGGTCGGCTCGTCCAGCAGCAGGATCGACGGGTCGCCGATCAGCGCCAGCGCGAGCGCGAGGCGCTGCTTCATGCCGCCGGAGAGCGCGCTCAGCGTCTTATCGCGAGCGTCAGCGATCCCCAGCATCTCCAGGTGCGCGAAGCCCTCGTCGGATGGTGCGCGCTTGAGCGCCGCTACGAACTCGACCATCTCGGCGACGGTCATCGCCGAGGGGGCGAGGTCCTGTGGGACGTAGCCGACCTGTCGCCGCGCCCCGCGGCCATCCCGAGCCGGGTTTGCGCCGTTGATGCGGATGTCGCCACTATAGCGCGCGACGCCGAGGAGGCAGCGCAGGATCGTCGTCTTCCCGGCGCCGTTCGGCCCCCAGAGCGCAATCGCCTCGGCGCGGTCGGCGCTGAACGACATGGCGTCGACAGCGGCGACGCGCCCGTAGCGCTTGGTGACGTTGCGGACCGCGACAACCGCGTCCGCCGATGGAATGTCCGGCTGCGGACGCGCTGCCGCGACCGGGGCTGGTGTGCTCATGGGTGCCTCCGTGGACTCATTGGGTGTAACCGCCGCGACGGGCGATCGTCGGCGAACCGACAGGATCATCCCGAGCGCCGCGCCGCCGATCAGCAGCCAGACCGCGCCGCCGACGAGCCGCTGCGAGGTTGATTGCCCAGCAATGCCCGGTAGATCGGCAATGGCCGGCGCTGCCATCAACGGCGCGTCATCGACGAAGCGGGTGCGTGGTCGAACGGCCGGGAATGCCTCAGCGGCGAAGTCGACCGCCATCGCGGCCGGGCTGGAACAGGAACAGCCGCAGCTGCGGGTGATCGTCCATCAGCGATTCGAAGAGGTGCTGCGACAGGTACGGCACATCGCCGACGCCATCGCCGTTGGCGTCGTAGCCGGCGTAGTCGCTCCAGTAGTTACCGCGCCCGTCGACCGACCAGGTGATGCCCTTCAGCTCGCCGCCACCGAGGATGGTCACGTTCTGCACATTATCAATGAAGGAGTTCTCGGTCAGTGTATTGCGCTTCACCGAGGGCATGATGCCCAGCGCGACCTCGTTGTAGGCGAAGACGTTGCCGATCCAGTAGTGCTCGATGTTCGGCTCACGCGGAGAGGTGTCGACCTGCGCACCGATGCGGTTATTGACAAAGCGGTTGGCCTCGACGGTCAGCCCGTCGACATCTTTCAGACCCAGTCCACCGCCGCTCGGCCCGTGGTTGTTCGAGAGGATGTTGCCGCGCACGATCGCGTCGCGGCTGTACATGATGTAGAGGCCGATCGAGTTCTGGGAGAGCGAGTTGTACTCGACTGTCGCGCTGTCGCTGAACATCAGGTGCAGGCCGTAGCGTCCGCCATTGAACTCGTTGTTGCGCACGATCCCGCGGTTTGAATACCAGAGGATGACATCGCGGCCATCGTCGGCCTGGTTGCCCTCGATGACCATGTCGTCGCTATACCAGACCTTGACGCCATCGCCGCGCAGGGCGATTGGCAGGGGCTTGGAGCGCACGATGTTGTCGCGCAGGATGCTGCCGGGGGATTCCTTCAGGTAGATGCCGAAGAGGCTGTCCTCGATGATGTTGTCGACGATTGTCGCATGCCCCTTCTCGACCAGAATCCCGCTGTCCTCGTGGTCGAGGGTCGTGCCGGTGCCGCGGATGATGAAGCCGCTGATGGTGACGGCCGCGCCGGTTGCGTGGATGATCGTACCTTCACCGCCGCCGTCGATCACCGGTCGGTCGATGCCGATCAGCTCGACATCGCGGTCGATCACGAGCGGGGCTGCGTAGCTGCCGCCGCGCACCTCGATGCGGGCACCGTCCGGCGCTTGCGCCAGTGCATCCTGCAGCGTGGTGACTTCGCAGGTCGCGCAGACGACCAGATCGGGAGCTTCGGTCGCGGCCGAGACGGGCATCGGCCAGGGGATGCCAACGATCAGCAGGATGGCGGCAACAACGATGATCCGGGAGGTTGCCCGGTTAAGTCGTGCTGTCATCGTGTGACCGTCCTCGTATTGTCACGGCCAACACGATGATCGCTGCGAGCACGGCGAGATAGAAGCCAATTCGGAATGTTGCTTCGGTACTGAACTGGCCGATGATCCCGGTGCCGAGGATCGTTGGCGTGAACTCGGAGATCGAAGAGCTAAGAGCGGCCTTCGGGTCCAGGGAGTGACCCGCGTAGTAGAGCCAGGCGAACAGATCGAGACCGAACACGATCGGGTAGATGATGATTGGCAACGCCAGGAGCCAGCGCAAGCGGCTCTTGACCCAGAACGACAGCACGGCGAGCACGGCGATCGCCGGAATCGCGATCCGCGAGATCGTGCGCTCGATCCTGGCTGCGTTTTCCAGCTTCATCATGCCGATATAGTGGTTGAGGCCATCGACCTCGGAGACATCGCCGCGCATCTCGTTGACGAACGCGTCGATCGTGAGCCCCTTGGGGTATTGCGGTGCGTGCAGCGTAATCGACCAGTACGGCAGGAAGATCGTCAGGATCAGCAGCACGGCCGCCAGGAGCAACCCGCCCAGATGCAGCGCATCGGTGCGTGACATGCTCGCTCGCTCAGCTTTCGTGGCTCCTCCTATCGGCGTGCTGTCTGCCGTTGTCGTGGCATGTTCTAGAGCAGTCATCGTGATCACCTTCTTCAGGAACTTCGGTTTACCGGCCCTCTTGGCCGTGTTGGGGGTTCCCTCCACCCGCCCGGCCGCCGGATCAGGCCGGCTCGACGATGAAGTAGCCCATCATCTCGAGGTGCAGCGCCGAGCAGAACTCGGTGCAGTAGAACGGGTAGACACCGGCGCGATCGGCGGTGAATGTCACCGTCGTCGTCTCGCCCGGCTCGATACTCAGCTGAATATGCTGGCCGGGGAAGGCGAAGCCGTGTGTCGCGTCCTGCGCCATCTCGATGTTGGTGATGTTCAGGACGATCTCGTTGCCTTCGGTCACCTCAATCGTGTCCGGTGTGAAGTGCGAGCGGATTGAGGTCATGTTGATCGTGACTTTGTTGCCCTCACGTACGACAGATTCCTGACCGGCGAGTGTCGCGACCGGCGATGGGGCCTGCGCCTGCGGGTCCCAGCCGACCTCGGGATAGGTCGTCCAGGCCTTGATCTTGTCGGCCGAGATCGTCTGGACGTAGTGCGGCTCGCCGACGCCAATCGGCGAATCGTAGAGCAGGTCCATCTTCTCGCCGGTGATGTCGATCAGCTGGAAGTTCTGCGGGTGCAGCGGTCCGACCGGCGTGAAGCGGTCGATCGCCCACTTGTTCAGCGCGATCAGGTACTTGCCCTTGGGGCTGACCGTGTCGCCTTCGCAGACACTGAGGTGACCGACGTTGTAGTGGACGGGGATCTTCTCGACCATCGTCCACGTGTCCGGCTTGCCCGCCTCGCCGACCTTCCACTTGGCGATGGCGCTGTCGAGGAAGAGGCTGGTGTAGGCGTGGCCGGTGTTGTCGAACTGCGTATGCAGTGGGCCAAGTCCGAGCTCAACCTGCGCTTCCATGCAGTCCTCGTAGGCCAGGATCGGCACGCCGAAATCGTCCATCTCGTAGCCGCCCTTGGCGATGGCAGCCTGGATCTTCTCGAAGCTGTAGATCGTGACGTGCGGGTCGAGCTTGCCGGCGACGACGATGTGCTTGCCGTCCGGCGTTACGTCGACACCGTGCGGACTCTTCGGTTCCGGTACCTGGAAAAGGATGCCCTCGGCAACGGCGGTCTTGATGTCAATCAGGGGCATCCCGTGGACGTCTTCGCCCTTGCCCTCCTGGATGAGCCGTTCGGCCGTCTTCCAGTCGATGACGGTCATGTAGTCCATATCGTTCTGCGACGCACCGGCCTCGACCGGCGGCACCGGCGGGCTACCGTCAGCGCGGTTGCCACCGATAGCCATCTCAGTGTTGAGCGAGTTGGAGAACATCCAGCCCTCGCTTGGCCCCTTGCCGCAGTCGGCCAGGTCCTGCCAGTACGGCGGCAGCTCGATCGAGAAGGAAAGATCCGTATCGATCCGGCCCTTCTCGCGGTCGAACTTCCAGAAGGTCATCGCGCCGCGGTACTTCTCCTTGTACTCATCGAGCGGCGCGTACTCCCAGCCCCATGGCGCAGCGTACTGCGAGCCGTCGGTGATGTACTCGGTGTTCGGCGTCACGAACGCGCCACCGTGGTTGCTGATGATGTGTGGGTTCTTGACGATCTGCTTCGTTTCGAAGTCGCGCAGATCGATGACGGCCATACGGGCGTTGGCCTTGTCGTTGATGAACAGCCATTCGCCGTCATATTCGCCGTTCGTCTCGCTCAGGCCCGGGTGGTGGGTATCGGCCCAGCCGAGCACCTTGTCGTCGACAGCGCCCTCGGCGAGGATAGCCTTCGTCTCGTCGGAGAAGCCATAGCCCTGCCACGGCTCCGGCGTGAATGTCGCGATCAGCTTCAGCAGTCGCATCGACGGCACGCCGATCACCAGCACCTGGCCGGAGTGCCCACCCGACGCAAAGATCAGGAATTCGTCGTACTGCCCGCCGGGAACGTATGTCTTCACCGCGCGGGTGATGTCGTCCGGCGTGAGCCCACGCGCCTCGGCGATCTCGGCGACCGAGCTGGGTACGCCTGCGCCGGTGTTGCCGCTCGACGGCGTCGGGTCATCATCGTCGCCACCGATCGAGCAGGACGCCAGCAGCGCGCCGCCCGCCGGAGCGAGGATCGCGGCAGCGCCGACACCCTTCAGGACGTTGCGGCGGTTGATCCGAGACCGGTTGAATGGATCTGACATCGAATGTGCCCCCGTTCACTCTCCGTCGCGCCCGCCATGACTCGTCCACCATCCGGCTCTTGCCGTGCTCGGAGCGTCGCGCGCGACACCTAATCCGGAGCCATACACCTGTCAGTAGCCTAGACAGAACCGCCTCGAACAACCGTGTCGAATGCGATTTTCGTGTTACAACTTCGTGTCAACTCTCTGTGCTACATTCAGCACTCTCGGAAATACGCTGACAATCTCGCATACTGTGACTTTAGTCACAGCGATACTCTTTGAGCCACCGTAGACTTGTCTCGGGTTTGTCGCGGACATCGTGCTGACCGACATCCCCAACACACAACGATGGCGCTCTCGTTCCAGTTCGGGGAGACACTGGAATGAGAACAACGCCCCCCTTCGCAGCGGTAGAGATGGACTCGGGTGCCTCTGTCTCTACCGCTTCGTTTTGCCCCTCATTCACCGAGGCAGCGCAACTCGCAGTATCATCGGCAGCACGACGGACTGGCTGACGGGGTGAGGGGGCATGATGACAACGGCGATCGACGAGCCACAGGCTGCGACACTGCCGACCGCCGCGACGATGCTGGAAGGCACGGCATCGATTGCGATCGTCGGCGGTGGGATCGTTGGCCTGGCCGCCGCGCGCGAGATCCTGCGCCGCCGCCCCGGGAAATCGCTCATCCTGCTGGAGAAAGAAGCGAGCATCGGTGAGCACCAGACCGGCCACAACAGCGGCGTCATTCACTCCGGCATCTATTACGCGCCCGGCTCGCTGAAGGCGCGCCTCTGCGTGGCCGGAGCAGCCGCGATGATGCAGTACTGCGACGAGAACGACATCGCCTGGAAGCGCTGCGGCAAGGTCATCGTCGCCACCCGCGCCGAGGAACTGCCCCGCCTGCAGGCGCTCTACGAACGCGGGCAGGAGAACCAGGTGCCGGGCCTGCGGATGATCGAGCCGGACGAGCTGCGCGAGCGCGAGCCGCATGTGCGCGGCGTCCGGGCGCTCTGGTCGCCCAATACCGGCATCGTCGATTACTTGCAGGTGGCCCACTCTTACGCCAACGACATCCGCGAGATGGGCGGCGAGATCCGCACCAGCCACGAGGTGACCGGCATCCGTCGACGCAATGGCCGGACGCTGCTCACGACCAGCGGTGGCGACATCGAGGCGTCGCTCGTCGTGGCCTGCGCCGGGCTCTATTCCGATCGCGTCGCTCAGATGACCGGCAACGACGAGGACCCGCGTATCGTTCCATTCCGCGGCGACTACTACGTCCTGCGGCCGGAGCGTCGCAGCCTCGTGCGCTCGAACATCTACCCGGTGCCGGACCCGCGCTTCCCGTTCCTCGGCGTGCACTTCACGCCGCGGATGAACGGCGATGTCTGGCTCGGGCCGAACGCCGTCCTCGCCTTCGCCCGCGACGGCTATTCGTTCCGCACGGCCCGCGGCAAGGACCTGCTGGAAATGGCGCGCAACCCCGGCTTCCGCGCCTTCGCCCGCAAGAACTGGCGGACTGGCCTGAGCGAGATGGCGCGCGACCTGTCCAAGAAGCGCTTCCTGGAGACGCTGCGCGTCTACATCCCCGAGCTGGAGCCGGAAGACTTGCTGCCGGGCCCGGCCGGCGTGCGTGCCCAGGCGCTCACCCCGCAGGGCACGCTGGTCGATGACTTCGTCTTCGATCGTGCCGAGGGTGTGCTGCACGTCCGCAACGCCCCCTCGCCGGCGGCGACCTCCTCGCTGGAGATCGGCCGCCTGATCGCCGACGAGGTGGAGGCGATGGCCTAGGCGTCGCTCTCGGCGGCTGCCCGAGCCAATGCCAGCACGCGCTCCAGCTCAGGCAGCGCAGCGATGTCCTTCGGGCGGCGGCGCGACATCTTCGAAGCGACCAGATCCTCCAGTCCGGCCACGCGCACCGGGATGCCCAGCGCGGATGTCGTCGTTGCCCGTGCATCCAGCGCAGCGAAGTCGAAGCGATCGTCCGCGCCGGATGGCCCGTTGGGACGCGGGACGACATCGAGATCACCGAAGCGCGTCTCAAAGAGATGGTCAAGCTGCGCCTCAGTCAGCGGTTCGGGTCGCCAGCGCTCGACCTCCTCGCGCGTATTCCAGTTCGGTATCAATCGCGGTCGCGCGCCGACCTCCTGCAGCACAGCCGCCAGTCGCCGCAAGTTGTCCTCATGGAGCGCGGGGCAGACATCGAGATCACCGGGCGTCAGCTTCGCGCCCCAGGCGACAGCGCCGCCCGAGCCGAAGACGACAAAGCGCACATGATGGCGATGCAGCACGTCCAGGAGCACGGGGATGTTCGGTGGCGTCCGGAAATCACTCGGCACTGACAACGCCATTCGCGTGCAGTCGTTCGCCGAACCAGTCTTCCACTAGCGCTGCGACCTCGTCCGGGCTCGTGCTGCCGTCGATATCGATGACACGCAGACCAAGTGCGGCGGCACGCTCACGAACGAAGCGAGCCATATGCAGGTCACGCTCGATCAGGTTATGGGTCGCGCGCTCGGGGTCGCTCGTCTCATGCCGTGAGCCGGGCTTGCCGCGTGCGGCCACAGCAGCGAGCTTGAACGCCTCGGTCGGCAGCAGGAAGATCGCCTGTCGCGGATCGTCGATCTGCGTCGCCACGCAATCGGGAAAGAAGCCCGGCCCTTCGGCGATAACAGGAGCGCCATTCGGCAGCGCGGCCAGGTCATCGACCGCCATCCAGAACCGCTCGGTCCAGCTGACGATCGTCTCACGCGCCATCACCTCCGGAGGTGCGCCGAGCCAGCGCTCCTCGGTCGTCATCCGATCCGGATGGGCCAGCCAGAGGGCAGGCTGGTAGACAGGATCGGCCTGCGCGAAGTGCCGCATCTCCTGCCGATCGAAGTGGTACATCTGCAGGCCGTGCCGTTCAGCCAGCAGCGTCGCGACCGTCGTCTTGCCTGCATCGGTCGCCCCGCCGATCCAGAGCACATGCTGCAATCGCCGCCCTGCTTGATCACTCGATCGCATAACCCTCCCTCTCGCATTCGTCCAACCACAGGGTCACGACTCTAGCGAGATCACGCCGCCATGTCTTCGGGCCGGAGACACGATGTTTGAGGGTGGGCGGGTCGATATACTTGGTGTATCAGGATGGCTGGCCCTCACCCACGACCCAAAGGGTGCCCCGCCCTCTCCCAATTCTGGGAGAGGGGTGTCGTCGTTATGGCAGATTGGCTGCCGTTTCGGGTGTCCCGTTATCTTATGAAGGAAGCGAGCCAAACTGGCTCGAGGTTGGCTCTGCTCAACAGAACCACGATTCGGTGAGGCGTGGGGGTTGGCCGGGCGGCCGGGTGCGCTTGCGCTCGATAGCGGGCGGGGTCTTGCCGGCCATGGCCCACGAGGCGGCCTTGATCTGCGCGAACGTTTCCTCCGGCTCGCACGACGCCGACTCGGCGGCTTCGACGATCGCGGCGATCTCGCGCTGCAGATCGTCGACGCGTGGGTCGGGGTTCTTCCATGTATAGGTAAACGCGGCGGCGTCAAGCTCGCCGACCCACTCGACTGAATCAGGCTGGTCCAGCAGGGCCGAGCCGGGCGGCACGAGCAGCCGGATCGAGAAGTGAACCGGGTCAACGTTGCTGACCAGCTCATACTCCTCGAAGAACGTCAGCAGCTCCAGGTAGTCATCCAGCGTCGTCCACGGAGTGAACGGCAGCAGCGATGGCCGCATGGTGATACCGGCTGCGTCGAGGATGCCCAGTGCCTCGATGACGTCCGCCTTGGTATGGCCCTTGTCGATCTTCTCCAGCACCAGCTCACTGATCGATTCGAGCGCGGTCAGGACGAAGACGCAGCCGAGCTCCTTGAACTCCGTGAAGTTGTCGCGGTTCTCAAGGATGTGCTCGATGCGCGTCGTCATATCGAAGGTGACGTGCGGGAATTCCTCGTGCATCGCTCGGCAGACGCGCAGCGCGTGGGTCGGGCCATTCAGGAAGTCGGGATCGCCAAAGGTGATGTGCCCGGCGCCCTGCTGCACCTGGCTACGGATGTCGTCCAGCACGACGTTGCGCGGAACAGCGAAGAAGCGACCGCCGTAGATCGGGACGACTGGGCAGTGGCGGCAGGTGTGATGGCAGCCACGGGTCGTTTCGGTATAGCCGGCCGGGATCGCCTGACCGTTCAACAGCAGCCGCGCGTACTTGTCCGGCGACGGCAGCGCATCGCGCACAGGTGTCGCGAACGCGATCCGCTCGATGGCCGGCGCTGCGCGGTAGTCGCGGTTGCTGACGCCGTCCGGCAAGCCGCCGTCGCCGCGCTCGATGGCGCGGACGAGGTCGAGCAATGCGCGCTCCTGCTCGCCGCCGATCACGTAATCACCGCGGCCATCGAGCAGATAATCGGCGTTCATCCAGGCGTAGAGGCCGTAAAAGCAGATGGGCGTATCCGGCTTGCGGGCGCGGATGCGGTCGGCGATCTGGACGCCGAGCCGCAGCGCGGTGTGCATCGGGACGGAGATGGCGACAAAGCCTGCCTGCATGATCTCGTCGTCGTCGAGCGACTCGACCGACGTATCACGCGCGACCGGGTCATACCCCTCGGCGCGCAGCGTTGCCAGCGGGAACGCCAGATTGAGCGGCTGATGGCCAAGCTCGTAGCAGGAGAGCAGGAGGATGCGCCCGCGGTCGCGGAGATCGGACTGTGCTGTGCTGTTAAGAACGGTCTGAGACATCGAGGCCCTCGTGCAGTCTGCCCTGTTCAGGACAGGTATCGTCCAGACAAGGGTACGTCGCATTGCGCGGGGCTGCCACTATGTGGCACGCGCGCCGATGAAACGGTATGCTCCTGCGTTGAGTTCGTGACTTTGAGTCGCAGAACCTGTTCATTATGGTCTGAAGATTGGTATCTTTACGGTTGCAGGATGCCTCGTCGTGTGACGGGCTGAAAGGGAGGCGTTGTTGGCGCGGTACACAGGACCAAAGCATCGGCTTTCTCGCCGCGAGGGAGTGAATCTGACCGGG
>JAMLIA010000063.1 GCA_023954495.1 Thermomicrobiales bacterium
GGCAGGAGTCGTCAATCGTGTCGCTACGGACCGAGTTCGCCTCGGGGCGGGGTCATTATTCGTCACCTGTGCCAGCGCTTCGGTATCAGCCCCAAGACAGGCTACATGTGGTTGGCTCGCGAACAGGAAGGTGGCGCCGCTGCGCTCGTCGGTCGTCCTCGGCCAGGACGCTTCGGATTTCCAGCGGCTCATCGGGCGGAAGCTGGCCTGGCCGCATCTCCGTTATTATTGCGGACTGTAATAATCGAGTCGTATTGCACGATCTATTATAGTTTTCAGCCAGAAACTATAATAGATCACGGTAACGTGTAAGCGTCGATGAATCGGCTGGGGGTGTTACGTTGTCGATTCGGCACCGTGCCGGACGGTATGTCCAACAGCCGCAGGGTTATCGGGCGTTTGTCCCAAAGCCGCTACCTCCGGATCCGCCGCTGACTCTTGATTCAGCGATGCTCGTGTTGAATTCACGCGCGGATCAGGCTCTCGGTCGACTCGACGGAGTTGCGCAAACACTTCCCAATCCAGACCTATTCGTCGCAATGTATGTGAATCGTGAAGCTGTTTACAGTTCACAGATCGAGGGTACGCAGAGTACGCTAGATGACATCCTTGAATTCCAACTTGATGCAGCCGGTCGTGAACTCCCCACAGACATTGAGGAAGTAGTCAACTATGTTCGTGCAATGAACTACGGTCTCGAGCGATTACGCGAGCTTCCTCTGTCACTGCGCTTGATCCGTGAGATACATGCCGAGTTGCTCCGAGGGGCTCGAGGGCAGGATCGTTCGCCGGGCGCATTTCGGACAAGTCAGAACTGGATTGGTCCTGCCAATTCCCGTCTCAGCCATGCTGCGTTCGTGCCGCCCCCGTTTGGGAGCTCAATACTGCACTTTCCGACTTTGAGAGGTTTATGCACGACGAGCAGAATCTTCCCATTCTGCTGGTATGCGGTCTAGCCCATGCTCAATTCGAGACTATCCATCCGTTCCTCGACGGAAATGGGCGAATTGGTCGGCTTCTAATCACCTTTCTTCTTTGCCATCATCAGGTACTTCATCGCCCTTTGCTGTATCTCATTACTATCTCAAGCGCCATCGATCCGAGTATTACGATCCGGTTGATGGCAATCCGTGATTCGGGCGGTGGAAGGGTGGTTGTTGTTCTTCTTGCGAGGTGTTGCTGAAACTGCCGAGGAGGCGACAGCGACACCAGCAAGCCATAGTGGCGCTTCGTGAACAACACCGGACGCTCCTTCAGGCTTCCTTTTGCCGCGGCGTAATGCGGGGCGACTACTTGACATGCTATTTGAGCAGCTTCTTGTCACCGTCCGGTATGCGCAAACTCAATTGGACATATCCGTTCGCGACAGCAAATCAACCGTTGACCAAACTTCAGCTCGAACATGGCGAGATCCTGGGCAATCCACGAAATCGTCGATATCGATACACACCGTATCTGCACCCTCTTTACGAATCAGTCACTTGTAGACGATGAGACTATTCCAGTACTTACGGACATTCTCCGAATAGTCATGCACCATGGCTCTGCTACAACGACGCGCGCTGGTGGGGGTCCATCAGGTCGCGGAGGCCGTCGCCGACGAAGTTGATCGAGAGCGCGGTGATGAAGATGGCGAGGCCGGGGAGCGTCGGCAGCCAGATGTCGCTCCACGAGAACATGAACGCCTGCGACTCCTGCAGCATGTAGCCCCAGGCAGGTGTCAGCGGCTGGATGCCGAGTCCGAGGAAGCTGAGGAACGCCTCCGAGATGATCAGTCGGGCGACCTGGACGGTGCCGATGACGATGATCGCGTTGACCAGGTTCGGCATGATGTGCCGACCCATCAGCCGTGTGTTGCTAACG
Source organism: Thermomicrobiales bacterium (assembly GCA_023954495.1). Lineage (NCBI taxonomy): Bacteria > Pseudomonadati > Thermomicrobiota > Thermomicrobia > Thermomicrobiales > Thermomicrobiales bacterium. The sequence continues at coordinate 1,864 of JAMLIA010000063.1, forward strand.
CCGAGCACACGGCCAGCGTGGATGTAATCCAGCGACTTGATGCGCTCGACCTCGAATTTCACGACCCGTGTGTAGATCGGCCACGCACCGACCCCGAGCACAAGGACAACGTTGGTGAAGCTGGTGCCAAGTACTGAGATGACGGCCAGCGCCAGCAGGATGAATGGGAACGTCATCATGACATTGACGAGTGTCGAGATGACAGCATCAATTCGCCCGCCGAAGAACCCAGCCAGCACGCCGAGCGCGATGCCGATTGCGCCGGAAAGCAGCGTCGCGAGCAGGCCAACTGCCAGTGCGACCCTGGTCCCATACATCAGGCGCGTTGCGTAGTCGCGGCCGATGCCATCGGTTCCAAGTGGGTGCGACCAGCTACCGCCCTGCCAGATTGGTGGCTGGAGGCGATCGACAGTACGCCCCTCGTCTGGCGTATATGGCGACAGGATTGGAGCGGCCAGGGCAATGAAGACCAGGATCAGCAGGACGATGCCGCCCGCGACGGACATCCTCAGCTTCCAGGCTGCTTGCAGGACTGACCGCAGCGTGCGCTGGCGAAAGCGCTGCTGAGCAAATGCGGAATTGGCGGAATCCTGCGTGGCGGAGCCGACCGATGCGAACTCAACCGTTGTCGTCGATCAAGGTCGTTCGATGGACCCACTGCCTGTGCTGCTACTGGCGCAGGCGCGGATCGATGAACCCGACGACGATATCGACAGACAGATTGACCAGGCTGATGATGATTGCAAGTGTGACGACAGCCGCCTGCGTAACTGGGCGTCATTACGAATAAATCAATAGCGCTGGCAAGGCCAACCAGCCGACAAAGCCGACTCGGTGATGACCGCGCCACCGAGTTAGCCAGATGCAGACCGAGAACGGTGATGACCGGGATCATCGTGTTGCGGAACGCGTGGCGACCGAGCACAACGCGCTCAGTCAGGCCCTTCGCGCGAGCCGTGCGGACGTAGTCCTGTGTCAGCGCGTCGAGCATGCCGGATCGCACCAGTCGTTCAGTGACCGGCGCCAGAAAGACCCCAGCACGACAGTCGGCAAGATCAGATGCTTGAGTCGATCGACGCCCATCTCGCCATAGCCGGAGGGTGGCAACCATTTCAGGTTCACGCCGAAGACGATGATGAGCATCAGGCCGAGCCAGAAGATCGGCATCGCCTGACCGGCGACGACGAACAGCGTCGAGATGTTGTCCCAGATCGTGTAGCGCTTGTAAGCGGAGAGGATGCCCATAGGGATGGCGATGACGGTCGCCAGGATCGTACCGGCGAGGGTCAGGAGCAGGGTCGCTGGCATGCGTTCCATCACCAGCGACAGGGCGGAGCGCTCAGTGCCGGAATGAATTGCCGAAGTCGCCGCGTATCGCGCTGGATAGGAAATCGGCTACTGCACGTATAGCGGCCTGTTGAAGCCCATCTCCTCGCGGAAGATCTCGCGCTGCTCGTAGGGGGTCTCCGGCGGCAGCAGGACATTCACCGGGTCCCCGATCATGTTCGTGATGATGAACACGATGACCGAGATGCCAAGACCGCGATCAGCATCTGAATCACGCGGTGCATGACATCGCCCATGGGCGAGAGCCTCCCCAGGGATGGCTGGCGACCGGTCTCGTTGCCGGTTACCAGCCATCCCGGCTGAAATCAGTTTACGCCTTTAACGTCGGCGGTGAGTACATGTCAATCTCGTCCGCCTGCGGGGCTTTCCAGTCGACCTTGTTGCTGACGCCCCAGATACGTCGGAACCCCCACATGAAGATCACTGGCGCTTCGTCGCGGACGATGCGCTGCGCGCCTACCAGTAGATCTCCTTGGGTGATCCTGAATGAGTGAACTGCAGCCCTCAGCATCGAGCAACGCATCCAGATCCGGGTTGTTGTAGTAGGTGAAGATCAGTCGCTTCTGCAGCATGTCCCAGTAGATGCCGTCAGCATCGAACACCAGTACGAGCCCCAGTTGTAGGAGCACATCGGCCCGGCGTTGCCTTCGTTGTGGCGGGTCGTGAAGACGTTGCCGTCGCTGAGTGTCTCGAACTCGACGCGGATGCCAGCAGCGGCGAGATCGCGCTGCATCATACGATCGACCTGATCCTGTGGTTCGGCATCGAGGACGGCCCACGCACCCACTTCACATCAATGCCATCCGAACGGCTTCTGTAGCAGGTAGCTTGGCCTTGTCCCGGATCGTATTCATTGCGGCTCGATTGATGGATCGAAGCCGAAGTGCATCAGTTCAGCATGGCCGGCGTGCGATCACCACGCCGGCTGCAGCGAATCAATGTAGCCCTGGATATCGCAGGCATGGTTCGCGGCGTGACGGACCTTCACATCCTGGAATGAGTTCGGACCAGAGCGCCCCATCGCGTCCAGGCGAAAGGGTAATGCCAACACGCAGGATCGCTTGCGTGATCGGCGTCGCGACACCCGAATTCTCGACCGCCTTCATCTGGTCGAACGGGACGACGCGAACGATGTCGACGTTGCCGGCCAAGAGCAAAGCAGGTACGTCAGCACCTGGAGCTGCAGCAGGATCAGATCTTTGTATGCGGGCTTGACATCGGATTCCAGTAATTCGTCGTTGCGCGTGAGAACAAGGCTCCTGGCCGTGCTTCCACTCGACAAACTTGTACGGGCCAGAGCCGACAGCGTTCTCCGCCAGCCACTCATCGCCCTTCTCCTGCGCCAGGCTTCTCGGGATCATCTGCGGAAGTTCCCTACTGGGCGCTCAGCGAGATCGGATAGGGCTCCTTCGTGTTTACGTGGACGGTGTAATCATCGACGATGTCGACGCTTTCGATCTGGGCATGGTTGCCAAGTTGCGGGCTCTTCTGGTCGGGGTTGATGATGCGATCCCAGTTCCACTTGACCGTTGCGGCGGTGAGAATCGTCACCGTTATGGAACTTCACATCTGACGGAGAGCTTCATCACAGACGGGTAAAACAATCATTTCTCATTTTCTCGGCCAGCCACGGCTCGATCAGGTTCGTTTCCGCGTTGCGCTCTCCGAGGTTGTCGTGGGTGTGATAGAAGGCGATGATTCCGGTACGCAGGTTGTGCATGTGCGGATCCATCGTCGGCAGGTCGGACTGGTGGATGACGCGCGGAGTGTCCCGCCCTCACCGCCAGTGTCGGTGCTGCCTTCATCGCCTTCTGTCGCCTCAGCCGGCGCATCTGTCGCTTCCACGCGGGAGCACTGGTTGCGGCGCCACCGCCGGTCGTGCCGCCGTCGCCGGAATCACCGTCATCATCATCGCCACCGCAAGGCTTTGCCAGCAAGCCAGCGACCAGGCCCGCGCCAGCCCAGACCATTATGGCCCTCATCAATGTGCGTCGGTCGATTCTGCCCTCGCGATAGAAGCGCTGCCAGTTCACGCCGAATTTTGTCGTTGATCTGCTGGCCAGTCAGGTCGCTCACATCGACACCTCCTACCGGTGTGCGTCACAGGCTGGTGCGCCGCTCACAATGAGTCGACGCCCATAACTGCTGGCGGATGCGTGGATTTTCGGATTGACCGGATGCTACGGGCTTTGAAAATCCGTCAATATCGAATGCCATTTATTGCGCGAATCAAGATATCCGCGTAAGCGGATAGGGAGGCGCAAACCTGTGGCGCACTTAACTACCTTGCAATGTTTGTGACGCAGATTTCGGTGAGCAAGCGCCCGCCTACACGTTCGCCCCGCGTTGATCTGAGTCGAACCGGTGGGAAGTCCTCGCTGCGGTTCAAGGAATGACAGGACAAGGGGTTGGCTGCCGGACCGGACTGCTCGCCATTGCTGGCATTGCCGACTCGCTGGACTGGTAACCTCCATGTTCCCCTGTCATCTTGAGGTCGCAACCGAAAGATCTCCCACCCGTTCGACTCAGTCCAACGTAGGGGAGATCTCTCACTGCGGTTCGAGATGACAGGACAAGGAGTTGTCTGCCTGGGCGGACTGTTCGCCACTGCTATCAATGACAACCTGCTGGCTCGGCAGCCAACCCCGCCTCCTGTCATCTTGAGGTCGCAACCGAAAGATCTCCCACCCGTTTGATGCAGTCGGACGCGGGGTGAGTTCATGTATCGCCATCTTGGCCATGCATTGTGCGGGGTGGGAGTCAAACAGGGAGTGATCGCCTCATGGCGACGGACAGGCCGAGGCGCTGTCCCTACGAAGGGCCCGGAGGCGGCTTGCTGCACCGATCAGTGCAACGTCCTGTGCCGCGTATTCTGATCAATCGGGAGGGCAGCGCGGGCGGCGTAGGTTCGCCGCCCGCGCAAGCGCCGATTAGCGGCGGCCCGGGCCGTCAACAATGCGGCCCGGCATTGCGCCGGTGTGCTCGCCGTCCTTGAGGACGCGGCCACCGTTGACCCAGACATCACGGATGCCAGTTGGTGATGCAGGTCGAGTGAGAAGGTCGCGTTGTGCTGCTGTCTCCGGGTCGAACAACGGCATCAGCCATGCCCTCACGCAGAAGGCCGCGGTCGCGAAGGCAGAGGCGGTCGGCGACGGATGAGGTCATCTTGCGGATGGCGTCTTCTAGCGTGATAACACCCTCGTCGCGGACGTAGTGGCCGAGCACGCGGGTGTAGGTGCCGTAGGCGCGCGGGTGGGTCGGGTTGGTCTGGCCGGTCGGATCGATGCCGCCGGCATCGGTGCTGATCTTGATCCACGGCTGCTTGAGCTGACGGCGGACGTTCTCCTCGCTCATCATGAAGAAGATCGTCGAGATGCGATGCCCCTCGGAGAGCAGTAGTGCCCGGACCGTGTCCGGCCATTCCTCGCCGCGGATTTCGGCGATCTCCGGCAGGCGCTTGCCAATGTACTGACGGTTCTCTTCCTTCACGAAGCCGACCGGCATGACGCCTTCGAGATTCTGCGAGCGCGACATCGACGGTGCCTCGCGCGGCGGGTCGATCATCTCGGCGCGCATGATCGCCCAGGTGTGCTCATCGGCGAGATTGTCGAAGAGCTTGCCGCCTTCGGACGCCCAGTTCGGGACGAGCGTCGTTAGTCCAGTGCCGCTGGCGACATACGGATACATGTCCGACGTGATGTCGATGCCCTCGGCGCGTGCCTCGTCGATCATTTCCATCGCGCGCGGCATCAGCTCCCAGGTCTGCTTACCGGATGCCTTCAGGTGATAGACCTCGACCGCGACGCCCGAGCGACGGCCGATCTCGATCGCCTCGGCCATACCTTCCAGCAGCAGGTCCGCCTCGGAGCGGATGTGCGTGATGTAGACACCGCCGTGGCTGGCGATGACCTTGCAGACCTCAACTAGCTCGTCAGTCGTGGCATACGAGCCCGGCGGGTAGATCAGCGCTGCCGCGATGCCGAATGCGCCATCCTTCATGCACTCGTCCATGACGCGGGTCATCGTCGCCAGCTCGTCGCTGGTCGCCTCGCGCATGTCCCAGCCCATGGCGTATTCGCGGATGGTCGCGCCGCCGACGAACGAGCCGATATTGACCGACGCGCCGCGCTGCTCGATCGCTTCCAGCCAGGCGCGGAAGTTCGTCCAGCTTTGCGCGCGCTTCTCCCACTCGCCGGTCGTTTCGGAGGCGACGATCGACGAGCGCAGCGGGCTGGCGATCCGTCCGCCAAATGGCGACGGCGTCCAGCCTTCGCCCATAATCTCGGTCGTCACGCCCTGGGTGATCTTCGAGAGCGAGCGCCCTTCGGCGAACAGCGGCATGATCGAGTGCGACTGAATATCGATGAAGCCGGGGCAGACGACGTGTCCGCTGGCGTCGATGATCTCTGCCGCGCTCGCTGGATCGATGTGTCCCGCTGGTGCGATCGCAGCTACTTTGTCACCGGCAATGGCGACATCGCCGTAGAACCACGGGTTCCCGGTTCCGTCAATGATCCTGCCGCCCCGGATGAGTACGTCATACGTCGATGCCACCAGACTCCCCTTCATTTACGCGATAGCCTCGCCGGGCATTATCGACGATGGGGAGGGTTTGGCAAATCCAGGAGGTGGCGCGGAGTACGCGGAATGTGCTCTACCGCCGGAGCACACCACGCAGCAGGAACAGCACGTTTGCCGGTCGTTCGGCCAGACGCCGCATCAGGTAGAAGTACCACTCTGAGCCATACGGCGTCGCCACCAGCACGCGCTGGCCGCGCCGGACGAGGTCCAGCTGGAGCTGGCTGCGGATGCCATAGAGCATCTGCAATTCGTACTGCTCGTTCGTTAACCCATGCTGCCCGGCGAAGGCGAGGACGTGGTCGATGATCCGCTCGTCGTGGGTGGCGATCGCGGTGAAGCTGTTGCCTGTCAGCATCCGTTCGGCAAGCTGGATGTAGGCCGCGTCGACGTCGGCTTTCTTCTGGTGCGCGATGGTCGCTGGTTCGAGGTAGGCACCCTTCACCAGCCGCAGGTTCGGCTTCAGCGGCAGCAGCGACTCCAGATCGGCCGGTGTACGGAATAGCGCCGATTGCAGGACGGTGCCGACATTCTCGTGGCCAGCCTCGCGCAGGCGACGGTAGATCCGGAGCGTCGGGTCGACCCGCGCGGATTCCTCCATGTCGATTCGAATGAAGTTGCCTGGCGTGGCGGCGTGCTCGACCAGCCGCTCGACGTTGGTGAAGGCAACGTCCTCACCGAGATCAAGACCGAGGTGCGTGAGCTTCAGTGCGATGTTCGTCTGCAGGCCTTCGGCGGCGATGCGATCGAGCACCGCCTCGTACTCCGCCACGACCGCCGCGACCTCGCGCTCATCACGCACGGCCTCGCCGAGCAGCGTCGTGTTGGTGCGCAAGCCCTGCTCGTTGAGCCGCCGCAGGACCGACACCGCCGCGTCGAAATCCTCGCCGGCCACGAATCGCGATCCACCCAACTGCATGCCGTAGCGTCGGACGACCCGGGCAATGAATCGGTTATGCGTCGCGACGAGGATGCCCTTGCGGAAGAGCGGGTTCACCAGTGATGACACGCGGGTAGACATCAAGGCGGTCGCATCCTTTCATTGTGGGCGGCTGCCGACGCGAACGACTGGCGTATCTGCACGGGCGTATGCAATACGCCCCAACACAGCATCCTTACGGATGCTCAGATACTGACGGTCGGGGCGGCGGGCGGAATGTAGAGACGCATCGCATACGTCCGTTTGTATCCGCCCATCCGTTGCCGATGACAGCAGTACCGGCGTCGCCCCTTACTGGCCTTACAGCAGCTCCCCAATCGACTTGGCCTCGACGAATGCCATCAGATAGTCCGGGCCGCCACCCTTCGTGTTGGTGCCGCTCAGCTTCATGCCGCCGAACGGGTGGACGCCCATCATCGCGCCGGTGGACTTGCGGTTCAGATAGAGGTTGCCGACCTCGAACTCCTCACGCGCCTTCTCCAGCGTTGCGCGGCTGCGCGCGTAGACTGAACCGGTCAGCCCGTACTCGGAATCGTTGGCAACCTGCAGCGCGTGGTCGAAGTCGCGTACCTTGACCAGCGCCAGCACCGGCCCGAAGACCTCCTCGCAGGCGATGCGCGAGTCCGGCGCGGCGTCGGCGATGATCGTTGGTTCGATGTAATAGCCGTCGTTGTCCAGCGCCTCGCCACCGAGGGCCAGGCGACCCTCCTGCTTGCCGACTTCGATGTACTTCAGGATCGACTCGTACTGGCGCTTGTCGACGACAGCACCCATCGTCGCGGTGCCCTCGACGCCGGGGCCGACCGAGACGGCTTCCTTCGTGCGGGCGACGATGCGCTCGACCATCTCGTCGTAGACATCCTGGTGGATCAGGGCGCGCGAGCAGGCCGAACACTTCTGGCCGCTGAAGCCGAATGCCGACGTGACGATTCCGGCCGTTGCCGCGTCGAGATCGGCGTCGGCGTCGACGATGATCGCGTCCTTGCCGCCCATCTCGGCGGTGACACGCTTGAGCCAGCGCTGGCCGGGCTGCACCTTGGCGGCGTTTTCGTAGATGCGCACGCCGACATCCTTCGAGCCGGTGAACGCGACGAAGCGCGTCTTCGGATGCTCGACCAGCGCGTCGCCGATGTCCGCGCCACTGCCGGGCAGGAAGTTGATGACACCGGCTGGTACGCCGGCCTCCTCCATGGCTTCGACCATCTTGTAGCCGGTGACCGGCGTGTTGCTGGCCGGCTTGAGGATGACGGTGTTGCCGGCCGCAACCGGGGCCATTGTCATGCCGGTCAGGATCGCGCAGGGGAAGTTCCAGGGCGGGATGATGACGCCGACGCCGAGCGGAACGTAGACCATCTCGGTCGCTTCCTCGGCCAGATGAGCGAGCGGCACCGGCTGAGCGAGCTCGAACGCCTTGCGCCCGTACCATTCCAGGAAGTCGATCGCCTCGCAGACTTCGCCCTCGGCCTCGTCCCACGGCTTGTCCAGCTCGTAGACCATCCAGGCTGCCAGCTCCAGCTTGCGGCGGCGCAGGATCGCAGCCAGCTTGAACAGCGTGCTGGCGCGGCCGGTTGCCGACATCTTCTTCCACGAGTTGAACGCGCAGGTCGCCGCCTCGATGGCGTCTTCAACATCCTCGGGCCGCGCCTTGGCGACCTCGCCGACGACCTGGCTGGGTGCGCCCGGATTCGTCGAGGTGATCCACTCGCCTGTCTCGCGACGCTCACCACCGATGATCAGCGGGTAGCGTTGCCCGAGTTGGCTCTTGACCTCATCCAGCGCTGCGTTCATCGCCGCGCGATTCTCTTCGATCGAGAAGTCGGTATAGGGCTCGTTATGATATGGAGCTCTGAGTGCCATGATCCTGCACGTTCCTTTCTCGCCGCAGCCCGCGTTTCGGCTGCCCGGGCGTGTATCTCTAAGCCTACGCTCCCGCGCCTGATGGCGCGATAGCATCGAAGCTATCCGTCGCTTGGCGGAGGTCCAACTCGAACGACCGAGCGAGCGATGTCGGCGCTGGGGAGGTTGGAGAGGCGGGCAAGCTGGGTGAGGCCCTCGACGCCCTCGGCTGAAAGCGTCCATTCCTGATCGGCCAGCACCTCGACCAGCAGGTCGCGGTCGATGCCATGATCGCGCGAGAGGTTGCGGCGCAGTTCACGGCCGCGCTCGACGCCGATCTCCAATGCTTGTCCGAGCCGGTCCAGCGTCGCCGACACAGACGCCGGGTCGCGGGTGAGGAGCGCGCGGCGAGCCAGGCAGAGGTGGCTGACAAACGGCGTGTTCGTCATCAGGAACCAGGCTCGCCCGAGATCCTCCTGGTAGATGTTGTCGTCGTCGATCGCGATGAGTCCGGTTGGGCCGTCGCTGACGATCGCGTGCAGGTCGTCGACCTGCGCCGGTTCTTCGGTCCACTCCGAAACGGCGATGCCATAGAACGTGCGCAACGTCGCCAGGGCGACGGCGCGTCCGGCCAGCGCGACACCAGTGACCGAGACGCTGACATTATCGACGTCGTCCGGGCGGGTGTGGGTGGCGAGCGTGAGCATCGAGGCGCGGCGCGCGGCGACGGCGTAGTCGGCGACGATCGCCCAGCCGTCGAGCATCGTCAACCCTGCGAGACTGTCGATTAGCACGATGTCGGCATCCGATGCGCGGGTGGATGTCATGCCTTCGACGAGATCGACGTTGGTGGCATCTGCCCAGCCCGCCGCGAACGGGTAGGCTAGCCTGGCTGTTTCCAGACGATGATCGATCGCGATGCGTAGCGTCACGCGCCCTCCCTCGTGCCCTCTGTCTGTTGCGTGGAAGTGTACGCGGCGCGTTGGTTCTCGTCGTCAGGCCGCAGGTTTGTGGGCGATTGCGACCATCTGCGAGCCGCGATGCAGCTTGCGGATGGCGATTGACGCCGGCAGGGCTGCGAGGAAGATCGGGACGATCCCGGCTGGCTTGCTGACGGCCGGTACCAGCGTCCGATTCACGATCTTCCGCACACCCTTGTCGCCGTCGCCTTCGTGCAGCCAGAGGTCGATGCTGCCGAGCGCGCAGGCGACCTCGTTGTGCATCGCGCCGAGCCGACCGCGCTGGCTGATGACCTGCGGCTCGACGAATCCGGCCGAGCGTAGCGCCTGCCGCATGTGACGTGGCGAGAATACGGAGTAGTGCCGCGGAAAGTCGTGACCGATCCAGTAGGTGCCGAACATGCGCGACTGGAACGAGCTGCCGTTTGGTACCGACAGAACGATCGCGCCGCCCGGCCTGAGCAGGTCGTGGATGTGGCGCAGTGTATCGAGCGGTTGCGGCGTGTGCTCCAGCACCTCCCACATCGTCACCGCATCGAAGGACGCTGGCGCAAACGGAGCTTCCTCGACAAAGCCGTTGAATACGTCGATCCCGTGGCGCTCGGCAGCGTAGGCTGCCGCACCGGCGTCCGGCTCGACGCCGCTTGGTTGCCAGCCATGTGACTGCATCGTCGCCAGGAAATCGCCGACGGAACAGCCGATATCCAGGATGTCGCGGCCGTCACTGACAGCGGTCGTGACCGCCTCGCAGCGCTTGCTCATCTCGTACATGCCGATGGATTTGACATAGTCCGATTGATCGAAGAATGAGTTATAGAAGGGATACGTTTCTGGATAGTGGCGCTTGATCTCCTCGGCATCGGGACGTGGAGAGAGGAAGAGGAACCCGCAGTGGGCGCATTCGGAGAGCGTGTATTCGCCTTCGACGCCACACATCCGGTCCCAACCCCGTACGCGGGGCGTACTCTTATCGTGCCTGCACAACAGGCAACGTACGGTCTCCAATGCTGCGTTCCCTTCTGTGGCAGGTGGCCCTGCCGCGGTCATCCGCCGGTGACATCGGCGGAGAGCAATGGCCCACGAAATGTGACGTGGGCGGGGAGCCTCGGCGGCTCCAGCAGTGAGAGTTCCCAGCGCTCTGGTTGTGCCTCGCTGAATCCGCTGCGCCGCAAATAGTCGAGCACCATCGCGTTGCGCTTGCCCTCAACATATGGCGCAACGAGGCGGGTTGCGCCCTGCGATGCGGCGAGGTCGGCGATGCCGGCCAGAAACGCATCCTCGACGCCGCGCCCGAGCGCCCGGCAGCTCATCAGAAGTGTGTCGATCTCGGCTGCACCAGTACCGTCCGGCGCGCAGACGAAGACAACGCCAACCAGCCCGTAGTCGCCGAAGCGGTCGGCGGCGTTTAGCACCAGCACCGTTGCGCCCTGCGCGAAGGTCCGCACTTCCTCAACGGTCCGGCGCTTGAGGGAGAGGTTGAACTGGTTGGTACGCTGGGTGAGTTGCGCGACGCGCGCCCATTCCTGATCGTTCGGGCGGTGTAGATCGACGTGCAGATCGAGGCTGGCGAGGAAGTCTTCGAGGCTGGCGGACCTGGTCGACTCGCGCCGCCGTCGGCCTTCGTCCTGCATCATGCGAGTCCGGGCGGCATCGACCGCCGTGGCTTGCGCGCCGTCGAAGATCCAGAGCCGCGCCAGCGTGTCGGCGTAGGCAGTCGGCTGCGTTGGCATCGGCACGACGTGCACATCCGGCACTCGCGTCGCCACTTCCAGCCGCACAGCCGGATCGTCATCGAGGAAGACGAACGCATCAAGGCCGAGGTTCATCTCATCAGCCAGCGCGCGCAGGTTCTCCGACTTGTGGTTCCAGTTCACGCTCCAGGTCGCGATGTCGTCGGGTCGCAGGATCATGCCCGGGTGGCGCTCGAAGACCTCCAGCACGTCCACTTCCTCGTTGCGGCTGACGACTGCGAGCAGCACGCCACGCTCCTTCAGACGCTTGAGCTGCATCTGGAAAAGCTGGAAGGCACGGCCAGGGCCGTCCGGCCCGATCTCGATGCCGTCCATGCCGACCTCGCCGACAACGCCACCCCAGAGCGTGTTGTCGCAATCGATGGCGATAGCCTTGGCCGGTGCGCGGCGGCGACCGCGAATCTGGCGGGCCAGCGCGATGCCCAACTCCTGATAGGCTCGAGGCGAATATGGCGCGCGCGAGAGCATCTCACCGGCGTCGTCACGGGCACGCTCGATGCCGATCTCTTCGATGACCGTTGCGAAGTCGAACAGCGTCACGCCGTCAATATCGGACATCTTTCGGAGCCACGAGCGGCGGATTGATTCTGCGGTGGCGCGGTCGACCGGCGCAGCGGAAGAAACGAGTGGCGGCAGCGTGCCGATCAGCAGTTCGCCAGCCATCGGGGCGACAGAGACGAAGTGCTGAAGCGCATCGGCGATCTGCTCGATGCGCGTCTGGGTGGCGGCGTTTGATCCGGCCCAGAGGTCTTCCGGACGCGATAGCACCACCTTGACCCCGGCGCGGTTCTGCGCGAACGGTCCGTGCTCGTCGAGCAACGTCTGAATGATCTGGTCGTAGTCGGCGAAGGAGCAGGGCAGGTCGAAGCCGAACGCCGCGCCCCAAAGGCGCATCGAGGACGCGAGCGGTTGGGCAGTGAACGACGCGGCGATCGTCACCGGCACGACCTGGCGATCGTCTGACGAAGTCGGCGGCTGGGCCGCTAGCGCGCGCGTTGCCTCCTGATGGTCCATCAGCGGGAGCATGGCGATGTCGCCCGGCAGCAACGATTCCACGGAGGGAGCAGCACGATCCGATGATCCGTGCGACGCTGCGACTGTGGAGGCTGGCAGCGCTGCCAGACGACCGTGGATGGCATCGTCGACATCTCGCAGTGTCTTGATCCGATAGATCCCGTCTTCGGCAACCGAAACGCCGTAGCGGTCGAAGATCGCAGCGGCGATGGCGAGTTGGCCAAGCGAATCCCAGGTGGAGCAGGTGTCGCTGCTCAGGTCGTCTGGCGCGTCGTCCGGGCGAATGCCGAGCGCGGTCAGCACAAGCTGGCGCAAGTCGGCGTCCGATTCGGTTGGACCGTCGCTTGCGGCAGCGCTCGCTGCCGCAGGCCGTGATGTCACGTCTGTGTTGTCGACGAACTCGTCGCGGGTACGACGGTACTGCGCCGGGTTTCCGCCCCAGACCTGCCCAGCCGGAATGTGCGTCATCGCCGCGACAACTGCGCCCGGCTCGACGATCGCGTCGTGCTCGATCACACAACCCAGCCCGACCCGCGCCTCGCCGCCGACGGTGGCGCGGTCGCCGATGCGGATCGGCGCGCTAAGGTAGACGAGGCCACCGTCAGTTCGCATCGACAAGCTGTGGGACACGAGCGATGCGCCGCCGCCGATGACCACCTGCTCGCCGATCTCGGTGAGATCGGGATCATAGATGCGTCCCCAAACCGTCGAGCCGTGACCGATCGACGTCGATGGTGCGTAGGACCGCAGGATCAACGTACTGAACAGCGGGATCGCGCCGAGCAGTTGCACCAGCGGGAGATTCACGACGATCGCCGCGCGTCGGTAGCAGATGATCGCTGTCAGCACATTAATGTCTTCCTTCATCGCCTGCCTGACCGGCGTGTTCGGGGCGATGGCGCGGAAGCGTGGCTTTGGATAGCGTCTGCCAACGCTACCGATGATGGCACTGGAGATGAGCAGGAAGATCGTCAGCCAGATGACGTAGAGCGCGGGCGACAGGATGATCGTCAGGTACGACGACCAGGGGATGATCCGGTCGAGCAGCGCGACCAGCCCAACGACGATGGCAGCCGCAACGATCATCGGTGCAATGAGAAAGCTCACCGTTGCCAGGTCGGTCACAATCGCGGCGACAGACATACCGGAGCGGCGAAGACGCATGATAGTTCTCCCGGGCAACCAGTGCGAGCGTCAGACAAGGCCAGAATAGCAGGCACATACCCCAATCAGCAATCCAGCGATCTTCGCATTCCTGCCGCATACTGTGCCTGCAGAAGGTGGACGTAGTGAGAGGATCGAGCGGACATGACGACGTTGCTGACAGGTGGGAATGGCTGGGTGCCCAGCTTCGTCATGCGCAAGCTGGCGCAATCCGGCGAGCGAGTCATCTCCTACGACCTGATGCCGGTCGACGAGATGCTCCGTGAGCATCTGGGCGACGCCATCTCTAACGTCACGTTCATTCACGGCGACGTGACCGACCTGGAACATTTGCAGGCCATCGCCAAAAACACCGGCGTTAGCCGCATCATCCACGCGGCGGCGATCACACCGCGACTCTGGCGGGAGCAGAAGGAACCGCGCCGGATCCTCGACGTCAATCTGGGCGGCACCGTCAATGTCCTTGAGGTGGCGCGGGCGCTGCCAAAATTCGAGCGCATGGTCTACATCGGCTCCGGCGCTGCCTGGGGCTCCGGCCATACCGGCGAGACGATCGACGAGGACGCACCGAGCCTGGCAACTGGCCTCTACGGCATCACCAAGCACACGAGCGAGCGCGTCGCGCTGCGCTACAAGGAGCTGTTTGGCCTCGATATCGTGTCGATGCGCCCGGCAAACGTCTACGGCCCGATGGAGCGCGACACCCCCGGCTATGTCGGGGCGACCGAGTTGCGCGAGATGCTGCGCGTGCTGATGGCCGGCGAGGAGCTGCGCGTCGCCAGTCTCGACGGACCCTATCGGGACTGGACCTACGTCGAGGACATAGCAGAGGGCATCGTCCGGGCCTGGGCAACGCCGAATCTGCCGCACGACATCTACTCGATCACCGACGGGCGGCAGTATTCGATTGGCGAGATGCTGGCGGCGTTCAAGCGCGCCTGGCCGGAGATTGAGTACCGACTCGTGCCGGAGGGCGAGGCGAATACACCGCTGCGCGACGAGCCACGTGGCCCGCGTCCGAAGAACGATCGCTTGCGGGAAGATTTTGGTTGGACACCCGAAACCCCGCTGGAGGTCGGCGTCGCCAAGTATCTGGAGTGGATTCGAGCCAATGGCGCGCAGTAGCCTGTGATACCCTGAGCGTTAGCCATTCCCTGTTCAAGGACGTACTGCGGGGCAACCCGTGTGTGCCGCGCATGCGTTTCCTGATGCTATCTGAAGCATGGCCGTTGGCTTGTGCGTGCGCTCACTTTGAGCGCTGGGCCACCCGGCCCTGCCTGTCGCGATGGCATCGCGCGCGCAGATCGGCCTATCTGGTCGTGCCGCACGCGCGGAGCTGCCATGACTCACACACCTCGGCATCGACGGGCGTCGGATTAGAGATCAACGTATTCCGCAATACGAATGGAGCGTGCGCAATCAATGGCGACAATCCCGAATGATGGACAGACTCACCAGCGTCGTTTTCGTCCGTTCGTATCGCTCGCCAACCTGACTTTCCGGGCGATGCCCGGTCTCAAGCCGCGTGCCCAGCGAGCGATGACGCGGTACACGTATGAGTACCTGAATCGCAAGGGTGTCGAGGCCGACATCTCATTCATGAACTACGGCTATGCGTTGCCCGTCGCAGATCCCGGACTATCGCTGCGACCTGAGGACGAAGATCAGCGCACCGGCTTCCAGATGTATGACGTCGTCGCTGGTGCCATCGATCTCGCGGGGAAGGATGTCCTTGAGGTTGGTTGCGGGCGCGGCGGGGGTGCTGCATTCGTGGCCCAGCATCTGGCTCCCCGCAGCGTGACCGGCATTGATCTGGCCGAACGCGCCATCGGGCAGTGTCTGGCGAACCATCATGACCAGCGGCTGCATTTCGCGCAGGGCGATGCGGAGAACCTGCCGTTCCCTGAGCCGCGCTTCGATGCCGTCATCAATATCGAATCGTCGCACGCCTATCCGGACTTCGAGCGTTTTCTGAGCGAAGTCCACCGGGTGCTGCGTCCCACCGGCCATCTCCTGTTCGCCGACTTTCGCGAGACCGAGGCGATGCCGCACGTGCGCAGTCAGTTTGCGCAGGCCGGGTTCACGATTCTCGAAGAGGAATCGATCACCCAGAACGTCGTGCGTTCGCTCGATGAGAACGCCGGTCGGATGGACGACGTCGTGCAGCGCTCCGTGCCGAAG
>JAMLIA010000064.1 GCA_023954495.1 Thermomicrobiales bacterium
GTCATGGCCGGTCGCACCACTTGCTCTTCGCCGCCCAAGGTGCCCGAATCAGGGTCAGCGCATCATTGCATCCATATTCAGTTGTGTCCGCCGAAGCGGCCGCTCCGGCCTCTGTCAGCTCTGGAATCCGGCACTCGGCAGGACGTCAGCGTGGCAGTCATGAGCCGAAACATCGGTTTTTCGTGTCAACCGCAGATAGCGTAGCAGACAAATGCTCTGTACGCAATCCCTGTCTGTGTCAATTTTCGTGAGATCTTGAGAATTGGGACCTCACCCTCCCCGGCCCTCCCTCTCCTTGGAGGAGAGGGAGGGTGTCCTGTGTTTTGGGGCGATGTTGTGGCGCGGGGTGACGGACACCGCCGAAGAGAAGACCGCCACGCAGACACCGTGCCTGTTGGCCGGACAGGTCGGTGAGCAAAACGGGCGTATGCGATACGCCCCTACGTTGCGCCGTCGAGGTCGCGACTACCCAACCAGTTCCGCAAACCGCTCGATATCGCCCCGAATGATGTCGAGGCTGGCGCGCCAGAAGTCGACGGCGTGCAGGTCGATGCCAAACTGCGCCGCCAGCGTGGCGGCGTCGGCAAGGCCGGTCGACGACAGCAGCGCGTCGTAGCGCTCGGGGAACCCAGCCGGATCCTGCCGATAGCGCGCATACAGGCCCAGCCCGAAGAGCAGACCAAACATATACGGATAGTTGTAGAAGGCGCGCCCGCCGCTGTAGTAGTGCGGCTTGGCCGCCCACATGTAGGGATGCAGAGCCACATCGTCCAGACCATCGCCGTAGGTTTCGCGCTGCGCCGTCGTCATCGCGTCGCACAGCTCGGCAACCGACAGCTCGCGCTCGACCCGCCCATCGAAGACGGCCTGCTCGAACAGGAAGCGGCTGGTGATATCGACGACGATCTGGCAGTTGCCCTGCAGCGACGCCTCGATAATCGCCAGTTGCTCGGCGCGGTCCGACTCAGCCAGCACGGCATCGCGGATAACTGTCTCGCAGAAGATACTGGCGGTCTCGGCCAGCGTCATCGGCATCTCGCGCTGCAGCGCAGTCCGCCCGGCCAGATTCAGGTTGTGGTAGGCGTGGCCAAGCTCGTGAGCCAGCGTGCTCATGCCGGAAAACGACGGCTGGAAGTTGGCAAACACGCGCGACTCGTCGCGGCGCAGCGGCATGCAGTAGGCGCCATCACGCTTGCCGACGCGCGGCTCGGCATCGATCCAGCGTTCGCTGAATGCGCGTTCGGCCAGTGCGCCCATGCGCGGCGAGAAACCGGCAAAGCGCTCGACGACGAAGGCGGTCGCGGCGTCCCAGTTCCAGGTGCGACTGCTCGCGCCGACCGGGGCGAACAGGTCGTACCAGGCCAGCCGCTCCAACCCGAGCAGGTGCGCCTTGTCGTGCAGATAGCGCCGGAAGTCGGGGAACGCCTCGCGCGCAGCCGTCATCATCGCATCCAGCGTCTGCTGGTCGATGTGGCTGTCGAAGAGCGACACCGCCAGCGGCGGCGACCAGCCGCGCCGCTTCGCCAGCGTGGCGTACTCCCACTTGATCGCGTTCAGCGCGCCGGCGATCGGCACGTCGACCCGCCGCCAGGCCGCAAGCTCGGCCTCGTAGGCGCTGCGGCGCACATCGCGGTCGGCATCGTAGGCCAGATTGCGCACCGCACTCATCGGCAGCTCGACCGTCTCCCCATCGCGCTCGATCGGCACGAGCACTTGCGACGAGACGTTGCCCTGCAGCTTCGTCCAGGCCGCCGAGCCGGACAGGCTCAGCTCGGCCGCCAGCGACTCCTCGTCCGGCGACATCTGGTGCTGCGCCGAACGCGCGATCTGGCGCAAGGCGAATGCGTGGTCGGCGGCGATAGTGGAGCCCGCGATGAGCGCGTCAACATCCAGCGCGCCAATCCAGGCGGTGAAGCGCGTCTCCAGCAATGACAGGCGGGTGTACTGCTGCTCCAGCCGCGAGTTGGCACCCTGCGCCACCGCGTCGCGGGTGTCGGTCGTGACGAACGCGTGGACGTAGGCACCGAGCGTCGAGGCGAAATCGACGAGGTCATTCAGCGCAGTGACGACCGCCTCAACCGCCGCCACCGTGTCATCAGGCGCGGTCGCAGCGGGCTGCGCACCGACGCCGTGCGTATCAAACAGCGCCGTCAGTGCGTCGGTCCGCTCGACCAGCGACTGGAAACCAGCCTCGAACTCCGGAGATTGCAGATCTGGATAGACGACGGACATGTCCCAATGCGGTAGCTGCGTTGTCATCGACCGGTTCCCTCCTCGTCGAGTCTGGTCCGAGCGAACGTTGCTCGCACGCAGCAGAGGATACGGCATTCAGCGACGGGTCAGTCAAATGCTTCCAGGATCCGCGCCAGCAGCGGAGTGACCGCCTCCGGCCGTTCCCACGCGGCGAAGCCTCCGGCATCGGGGATGACGTAGCGATTGGCGCTCGGCAAGCTGCGCTCCAGGAGTCGGGCGGTGTCGAGGAATTCGGGCAGGTCGTCCGCGCCATTGATCAGCGCCACCGGCTGGCGGACCTCGCCGAAGCGCTCGACGACCGGGCCGACCGGCTGCGGCGGGTGGGCGACCTGCCACGGCACGCCGGAGAACGTGGCGATCAGCGCGCGCATCTCGTCCGCCGCCGCACCGCGCCGGGCACCGTCGAAGAACGGCAGATCGAACCAGTCGGCTCGCGCGGCATCCAGCCCCTGCTCGGCAGCGATTCTCCGCTCGCGCGCCAGCGCGTCATCGACCGACGCCAGCGGCGCACCCGGAATGACCGCGCCTTCCAATACAAGAGATGCAACGCGGTCCGGCTGCTCCAACGCCATCAGGAGCCCGACACTCGCGCCGGTGTGCGTCCCGATGATGTGGACGCAAGGCACGTCCAGGCGATCGAGCAACGCAACGACATCCGCCAGATGCTCGGCGGGGCCGTAGGCCGCATCGGGCGCTGGTGACTGCCCGTGCCCGCGCAGGTCGGCCAGGATCAGCCGATGCGTCTGCGCCAGCACCGGCCGCTGCGCGCGCCAGTAGGCCAGCCCGTGGCTGAATCCGTGCAGCAGCAACACCGCCGGCCCCTCGCCGACCACCTCAGCATGCAGATCGACCGCCGCAATACTCACGATTGCCCTCCCCTGCGCAGTCACGCAGCAAACACCGCCTATACGCCAACC
Source organism: Thermomicrobiales bacterium (assembly GCA_023954495.1). NCBI lineage: Bacteria > Pseudomonadati > Thermomicrobiota > Thermomicrobia > Thermomicrobiales > Thermomicrobiales bacterium. The sequence goes on from JAMLIA010000064.1 coordinate 3,171, forward strand.
TGTCATCGCGAATGTTATGTCATATAATGGCAACACGACGGTGAGGCCCGTCGGGTGAACCCCCACTACCCCACTTGGAACCGTCCGCCTGTATGGCGGGCGGTTCCGCGTTTGCGCGCAATCATGTTGCATGAAGCCCGCGCCTGTTACGATCTGCGCCAACATACCGCGTCGGATGGTAGCGAAGGGAACGGAGCGCGCATGTCGTCGATCTCAGACTCCCTCGGCGTATCGATGGCCGTCGCGATCGTCATCCTGGCGCTTGCAGCCATCCAGCTGGCTATTCAGATCTATGCCCTGATCGATCTGGCGCGGCGGAAGCAGGTCACCGGCGGCAAGCGCTGGGTCTGGCTGCTGGTGATTATCTTCGCTAACCTGATTGGCGCGATCCTCTACCTGGCCATCGGGCGCACGACGCCGCCCGTCTCCGAGCCGGTGCAGGATGCTGCGGCTGCCGAGTCGGCTGCCGAGCGAGCACGGTCGACGGCCGACCTGCTCTACGGGCCGGACGGGGAGCGCCGCCAGTGAGCGCAGCCATCGAGCTGCGCGGCCTGACCAAGGTCTTCGGCGCGAACCGGGCGCTGGATGGCATCAGCCTGGATGTGCCGGTCGGCTCGGTCTATGGATTCCTCGGCCCGAACGGGGCAGGCAAGAGCACGGCGCTCAACATCATCGCCGGGCTGTCGCGCCCATCCGCCGGAACGGCGTGCATCTTCGGCGAGGACGTGACCCGCGCGCCGGACGCCGTCCGCGCGATGATCGGCTACCTGCCGGACGTGCCCGGCTTCTATTCCTGGATGACCGGTGAGGAGCTGCTGCGCTTCTGCGGCGAGCTGTTCGGCCTGAGCGGCACGACGCTGCACGAGCGCGTTGCGGCGCTGCTCGATCTTGCCGGGCTGGTGGGAGTGCGCACGCCGGTCGGCGGCTACTCACGCGGCATGCGCCAACGGCTGGGCCTTGCGCAAGCACTCATCAACGCACCGAGGCTGCTGCTGCTCGATGAGCCGACCAGCGCGCTCGATCCGCTCGGGCGCAAGATGGTGCTGGACATGATCGCAGGGCTGGCCGGCCGCACGACGATCTTCTTCTCCACCCACATTCTCGATGATGTACAGCGCGTCTGCGACCGTGTCGCGATCCTCGATCACGGGCGCGTCGTCGTCGAAGCGCCGATAGACGAGCTGCTGGAGCGCGCCGGTCCGCGCAGCCTGCTGGTCGAACTGGGCACTCCTGAGGAGGCGGCGACGATTGCTGCGGCTGTGGCCAACGCTGCCTGGCTGAGCGACCACACGCTCGATGGTGCGCGGCTGACGCTCACGACCACCGACGTCGACACGACGATGCGCGCGATCCCGCGTGAGATCGGCGCGCGCGGCCTGCAGCTGCGCCGGCTGGAGCTGATCGAGGCATCGCTGGAGCAGGTGTTTGTCGACCTGATTGAGCGGGACGACCGATGACCGTCCTGCGCGTGCTGCTGCGCAAGGAGCTGTTGGAGATCCGTCGCACCTGGCGGATCTGGGTGCTGCCAGCCATCCTCATGTTCCTCGCAATCACCAGCCCGATTCTGGCGGAGATCACGCCCGGCCTGGTGCGCTCGCTGGCGGGCAGCAATCCCGACATTATCATCGAGCTGCCGGACCCGGTGGCGCTCGATTCCTACCGCCAGCTCGCCTCGCAACTGAATCAGATCGGGCTGCTGGCACTGATCATCGCCAGCGCCGGGATCGTTGGCGGCGAGTTGCGGTCCGGCACGGCGATTCTGGTGCTGACCAAGCCGGTGTCACGCCGCGACTTCATCGTCAGCAAGGTACTGGCGAACATCGCGCTCCTCGTCGGCGCGACGCTGCCGGCGGCGGTCGTCTGCTGGGTGGTGACGCTGGCGATCTTCGGCGAAGCGCCCGTCGGGACGCTGGCTGCGGTTATCGGGCTCTGGCTGGTGGCGGCCACTGGCATGCTCTGCCTGATGACTCTGCTCTCGACGCTCATTCCGGCGCAGGCCGGAGCGGCAGGAGTCGGCATCGCCGCCTACGCTGTGCTCTCGATGCTGGCGTTATGGGAGCCAGCCCGCAGCTGGACACCAGCCGGCGCGCTGCACGGCATCGCCGCGGTCATTGAGGGGACGCCGAGCGGGATCGCTGGCGCGATCGCATCAACCGTCGTGCTGGCAATCATCGCCATCGCCGTCGCCATCCGACGGTTCGGTCGCTCGGAGCTGGCCGGGCGGGCGCAATCCGGCTGATTGCGGACGCAGGCTAGGCGAATTGAGCGCAGTCAGAGTAAGATGAGCGCAGACCGTCAGCAGTACGTGCCTGGCGGGTGGCTACCGTCCAGTTGCCGGAGGAGGGAATCCTGGTGCAGAAGCTGCTTCCGATAGTCATGCCATTCGCCGCGGTGGGCATTGTGCTCGCGATCGGCATCACGATCGGCCTCACCTTCCTGGCGCTGACCGATGCCGCCGGCGCGAACGCCACCCTCGCCTTCGGCACCATCCTGACCATCGTCATCATGGCGGTCGCTGTCGTGCTGTCAATGCAGGATGAGAAGGCCGAGAACCAGTCGGCTCGCCGCAAGTAGTCGGCGCTCCTGTGTCCGACGAACGCTCGCAACAGATCGCGGCACTGGCCGAACGCTTCCGCGACTATCTGACGAGCCAGACCGATACCGATATGACTGCGCTCAGGGCCGTGGAGAATGTCCACGGCCTTGATGTTGTGCAGGCGTTCGAGCGCCTGGACGCCGCGCTCTCGGTGCTGGTCGATCTCGCCAGCGTCTACGACGATATGCCACGCTCGACACTGGAGTCACTGGTGCTACCTGCCGCCGCGCTCGCCGGAGAATACCTGCGGGTCGCGCAGCTCGCCGAATGGCACCACCCCGAGGACGATTTCCCGGACGACGACCTGACGATCGTCGTCGGCTCCTCCGCAATCGAGCTGACCGGCGTCGTCCGCGCCGCGCTGGCCGGTGATCGCCCGAACCTCAGCGCCGTCGCCCAGCGCATCATCAATCTGACGAGCGCGTCCTAGCGCACCACGTCCACAGAGCGGTAGGTGAGCGCGACGCTCGCGCCGGTGTGGATCCGCTGAATCGTTTCGCCGATGAGCATGCCCAACGAGAGCACGGTCAGCTTGCTGATGCGTTTCTCCTCCGGGATCGTGACCGTGTTGGTGACGACCACCTCGCGGATTGGCGATGCTTGCAGGCGCTCAATCGCCGGGCCGCTGAGGATGCCGTGCGTGCAGCAGGCATATACCTCGGTTGCGCCATTCTCGATGCAAACCCGCGCCGCCTGAACGATCGAGCCGCCGGTGTCGATCTCGTCATCGACGAGGATCGCCGGTGAGCCCTGCACCGTCCCGATCAGGTTCAGCACCTCGCTCTTGTCTTCGTTGCCAATCCGCCGCTTCTCGATCACGGCCAGCGATGCGTTGATCGCCTCGGCGAAGTTGCGCGCGCGCTTGGTATTGCCGAGATCGGGCGAGACGACGACAGGGTTCTTCAGGCGCTTGTCAATGAAGTAGTTCGACAGGATCGGGAAGGCCGACATCTCGTCGACCGGGATGTTGAAGAAGCCCTGAATCTGACCGGCGTGCAGGTCAATCGTCAGCACGCGGTCCGCCCCGGCGACGGTGATCATGTCGGCCAGCAGGCGCGCCGTAATCGGCACACGCGGCTGATCCTTCTTATCGGTGCGGCCGTAGGCGAAATAGGGCAGGACGGCGGTGATCCGGCCGGACGACGAGCGCCGCAGTGTGTCGATCAGGATCAGCAGCTCCATGATCGAATCGCTGACATTCGAGCCCAGCGATTGCACGACGAAGACATCATTCTCGCGGACACTTTCGCCGATCCGAACGAAGATGTTCTCGTTCGAAAACTTCAGGATCTCCGCCCGACCGAGCGGGAGGTCGATATAGCGACAGATCTCTGCCGCGAGCTCGGGGTTCGTGGTGCCGCTGAATATCGTGAGCTGGTCATAGAGGCCGGCCATCGGTCTCAACGATCCCTTCTAGAGCCAGGCGATCAAGCGCATCACGCGCCGCGTCCTGCTCGGCTGCTCGTTTGTTTGAGCCGCTGCCGGTGCCAAGGATTCGATCTCCCAGCACCGCCTCCACGACGAACGTGCGCGCATGGTCAGGCCCGGTCGCCTGGACCGTCTGGTACCCCGGCGTGAGCTTTTCACGATTCTGGATCAGCTCCTGGAGTCGCCCCTTGTAATTCGTTGTCTCGCTATCGCCCATGACCCGGTCGGCATCGGCATCGAGTATCGCCAGCATGAACTGCGTGGCGACGTCCATGCCACGATCCAGATAGATCGCGCCCAACGCTGCCTCGAACGCTCCGGCGAGGATACGCGGGCGGATGTCGCTGCCATCGCCCATCTCACCACGAGCGAGATAGATCAGCTCGTGCAGCCCTGTGTCTGTCGCCCATTCGGCCAGCGTCTCCGTCCGGACGAGCGCAACGCGGTAGGACGTCAGCGTGCCCTCGGGTTGATCTGGATACTGCCGGTAGAGCCATTCGGCGGTGATCATTCCCAGCAGCGCATCGCCGAGGAATTCGAGCCGCTCATTCGAGGCGACGATCGTGGCCGCCGAATCAGCCCCCTGCTCGTTGAGAATGGAGCGGTGAACGAGTGCCAGCTGCAACAGCGCCGGATCGTGGAACTCAACGCCGAGCGCGGTCATCGCGCGTTCGACGCGATCGTCGTCCGGCAGCCATTGCGACAACGACGCACTGCTCATATCTGCACCGCCCGGCACTGGACAATCAGTCGGCATGATCGAGGATATCGTGCAGGTTCACCCGCGCATTCTTGGCGACCCGGTCGAGGGCCGGCCAGTCCACAGCGATCGTGTAAATGTAGCGGTGCTGGTCGGTTTCGCGCGAGGTTGAGGTTGCCAGGTCTGCGCGAACGAGGAACTGGATCATCGCCTCCGCCTGACGCTCCTCGTCCGGCTTGCGGTCGTCCAGCGAGATGGCGTTGCCGCCGGCCCGGACGGCGGCCGTCGCACGGCGCAGCCCTTCGCGAAAGGCATCTTCGAGTGCGTCGGCGCGCTGTTCCTCTTCGCGTGCAGCCCGTCGCTGGCTGGCGGCGATATCTCCGGCAGGGTCTGCTGCGGTCGCCTCACGCTCGATTTCGATGGCCTCCTGACGCGCAAGGTAGTGTCGGGCGATGTATCGCAATAGCTTTCCGACATCATCCGCCACTGGAGCCCCTTATCGCTCTCGCGACCACGCCGAGGAATTCCCCACCCACCCGCAACGTGAGCAGCAGGCTCTGGCGATTATAAGAGCATGCCGGAAAGGTCGCCAATTCAGCGCGGTGGTGGCAGGTGGTTTGGTACGATCAGGTGTCATTCTGGAACATCCCGCGCGTGGTTGAGATCGCCCGCCGGGATCGCGTGTTGTGACAGGCAGGGCAAGAAGCATGGAAGCTGGGACCGGGCCATTGCGGAGGCGTGTCGTCGTGACTGGCGTCGGCGCTCTGTCGCCACTGGCGCGCGGCGCGGAAGAGAGCTGGCAGCGCGCGCTGGCAGGCTCGTCCGGCATCTCCTATATCGAACGCTGGGACACCGGGGACTTCCCGATCCGCATCGCCGGGGAGATCAAAGACACGCCCGAGCTGCCCTGGATCGATCCGAAGGCAGCCCGCAACGTCGCGCGCTACGCGAAGTTCGGGCTGGTGGCTGCCGCAGAAGCGATCGAAGCCGCCGGGCTGGACACTGCTGAGTACGACCATACCCGGGCCGGCGTCATGCTCGGCACTGGTGCAGGTGGTATGGAGTCGATTGTCTCGATGACGCGTACCTTCGATGCACGCGGCTATGGCCGCGTCTCTCCGCACTTCATGACGACCTTCCCACACAACATGGGCTCGTATCACATCGCACAGGCGTTCAAGCTGCACGGCCCCAACGCCACCGTCTCGACCGCCTGCGCTACCGGGGCACAAGCCATCGGCGATGCGTTCGACGTCGTGCGGCGCGGTCAGGCGGACATCATGGTGGCCGGCGGCGCAGAGCACGCCGTCTTCCCGCTCTTCGTTGCCTCGTTTATCGTCCAGAAGGCCACCTCGCCACGCAACGACCCGCCCGAAGAGGCCAGCCGACCGTTCGATGCCGGACGCGATGGCTTCGTCATCGGCGAGGGCGCGGGCGTGCTGGTGCTGGAGGAGCTGGAGCACGCGCTGGCGCGCGGCGCGACGATCTACGCCGAGATGCTCGGCGCAGGGACGTCGTCCGACGCCTACCACCCGATCGCGCCGGAGCCGGATGGCCGCGGCGCGGCGCTGGCGATCACCGCCGCGATCAACGATGGCGGCATCGACCCATCGCAGATCGACTACATCAATGCCCACGCCGCCTCGACCCCGCTGGGCGATGCCGCCGAGACCGCCGCGATCAAGCGCGCGCTCGGCGAAGAGAACGCACAACGGGTCGCCATCTCATCCACCAAGTCGATGACTGGCCACATGATGGGCGCGACCGGCGGCGTTGAGGCCGTCATGACCGTGCTGAGCGTCCGCGATGGTCGGGTCCATCCGACGCTCAACTACGAAACACCGGACCCCGCCTGCGACCTCGATTATGTCGCCGACGGTGCCCGCGACCTGAATATCCGCGTCGCCATCAAGAACTCTTTCGGACTCGGCGGACAGAACGCCTGCATCGCCTTCGGCAAGTGGACGGGGAACTAGCAGCTCAATGACGATCACCAGTACCGACAACCCGCTCGCCGGGCGCGTGCCGCGCCGCGCCGCACAAGTGCGACCAGCCAAAGCCCAGGCATTCGAAGTCAAGGAGAACCAGTTCCTGCAGATCACGGACATGAGTGGCAAGCAGGTCGCCTGCGTCATCATGTTCAATCTGCACGACTTCGACGAGATGCTCTCGGTATCCGAGACACGCTCGGCAAACAACACGCTGATGTTGCGGCGCGACGACGGTATCTACTCGAATCGCCGCGAACGCCTGTTCACCATGATTCAGGACACCGTCGGCCGCCACGACATGCTGCTGCCGGCCTGCAACGCCCGTCGCTATGTTGATGACTACGGGCTGGAGGGGCACCGCAACTGCCACGACAACTTCGTGAATGCCCTGCGTGAACGTGGCTACGACATCGCGCCGGACCGCCTGCCCGACCCGATCAACTTCTTCATGCACCTCGCCTTCAAAGGTCGTGGCGAGCTGGATATCCGCGAGCCGCTATCGCGACGCAACGATCAGGTCCTGCTCAAGGCACACGTCGACACACTCGCCGTCGTCTCCGCTTGCCCGCAGGACCAGAACGCGATGAACGGCTTCGCACCAACCGATATCCTCGTCCGCGTCTACGCCTGAGGACTGCGCTCCCGCAAGCGCACTCGTTACGTTCGTAGGGACGGCGCTGGCGCTGTCATCGTCGTGAGACGACGCCTCCGCTCGCAGGCGAACAGCGGTTCGCAGAATGAACGGCACGTAAGCCGCAGCCGAGAACTCCCTCTGAGTTGGACTGAATCGAACGGGTGGGAGATCTCTCACTGCGGTTCGAGATGACAGGACAAGGGGGAGGTTGCCAAGCCAGCCGCTCGACATTGCCAGCAATGGCGATCGGCTTGATCCGGCAGCCTACCCCGTCCTCTGTCATTTCACGCCCAGAGGGCACCCGCGCAGCCGAGAAATCTCTCCGCGTTGGACTGCATCGAACGGGTGGGAGATTTCTCGCGTGCGCGCTCGAAATGACAGGGTTCAACGCTGGCTCCCGCGCCAGACAGTTCGACATGCTGGCATTGACTGCCCACTCGGAATGACGGTCTCCGCAAACGACTTTTCGCAAACCCCTTGACAACCTGACAAGTGTACGTACAATACGTTCTAACGATGTACGTACAGCACCCTGAACCGGACGGAGCGATCCAGAAGGTGGAGGGCACCGCCCGACGGCGGTGGCTTGAGCGGCGCGGATTTCCAGTTCGTTGTCGATCAGGCGCTCGTCGTCAGTCGCTTCGAGGCACGGTGTACGTGTGAGGAAGCCAGGCGGACGTCATCGGGATGGTCCGGTGGGAATCGACGGATGCGTCTTCCCGGGATGTGTCAGTCATTCGTGCTGGAGCGGTGGTCGGTCGTCGAGGACCGGTGGAATGCGCGCTACGTCAGTGGCGGTGCGCTGCCTGATCCCTCGCCGGTAAGGCAGACGGCGGAACGCGACGCCGACCACGCAACCATCATCTTCACCATAGAACATCTCTTCCCTCCCTCCCTGTACCCGGGGCCGTCCCAGCGGCCCCACCTTTTTGCGCGCCGTTCGTAGCCGCTGTGGAATACGGCGTGCGAGAAAACAGTTAGGCTTAGTGGGCGCCGAATCCGGCGACATGAGCGGTTCGTCCACACGGAGGAGGGATACCAACCTATGACGATCAGCAAGGATCAGTACGCCAAGGGCATTACCGTTGACCAGTTCGTCAACGACATGCAGGTCAACAAGGAGAAGTTCGTCGAGAACATCGACGCCTTCACCGTGACCGACGAGGATCGTGCGTTCTTCGATGCCAACCCGATCTCGATCGCAGCCTTCGGCGAAGACTGGTGCACCGATGTCATCCAGTTCCTGCCGGTCGTCGCCAAGCTGGCCAACGAGCTCTCGTCGGTCGATGTGCGCGTCTTCAAGCGCGATGAGAATCTGGACCTGATGCAGCCGTATCTGAAGGAAGGCAAGTATCAGTCGATCCCGGTCTTCGTCGTCCACGACGCCAACTGGAATGAGCTGGGCCACTTCATCGAGCGACCAGCCGCCGTCACCGCCCAGATGGCAACCGAGACGCTGCGCTTTGCCAAGGAGAACCCGCATCTCGAAGGCGTGAACCGCACCTACGAGCACATGTCCGAAGAGACACGCCAGGCAGTGCGCGCCAACTCATCCAACTTCCGCTGGAGCAACATGGACGCCTGGAACCGCATCTTCATCGATGACCTCAAGGCGCTCATCACCAGCGGCGCGACCGCCGGCGCTGCCGCCGACGACTAAACACAGTACGCGTTCGTTTTCATCGAGGCTCGCCAGCGATTGCCGGCGAGCCTCGGTGCTTGCGGGCATCCCTCACACCCACAGTCCCATCTCCTCAGCAACGCTGCGCACCGCGTCGGCGGTGTTGCCGAGCGCGACGCTGCGCTGCATCAGATCCCGGGCTCGTGGCTCAAGGGCGGGCGATATGTCTTGCAGCCGCAGACGGTGCGGGTCGAGGTCGTGGATGCGCACGCGCTCCAGGCCATCGGCATCCTTCAGGACACGCAGCTCGTCCGTCCAGTCCTCAATCAGGTGGTCGGAGCGCTGATGATCGCGACAGAGGGCGGCGACGAGGTCGAGATCGAGCATCCCGGCGGCGTCTGGCCGGACGTTGGCGAACTCGTCCCGCACCCACTCGGCCGCCCGCGCTCCGTGGTCGGGGTCGATCCCGTCATCCCAGCGCTTGATGTCGTGCAGCCCCGCTGCCCAGAGCAGCTCCTCACGGCGCAGCGGAGCCTTGAACCGCTCGGCAATCTGTTCGGACCAGACCAGCACACGGGTGATGTGGCCAATGCCGTGCGTCCCGGCATAGGCGCGCTGCGCCTGCCGGTCGAACCAGGCGCGCTCGGGAATGTACTGGTCCAGCCCCGCCATCAGGCCTGCGACCAGTCGATCGCGGCGCGGATGTCGCCAACGTGCTGTTCGCGGTTAGACTCCAGCCGCTCGCTGAACGCGGCGGCGAGCGCGGCATCCTCCGCCGGCGTGATGGCGTCGAGATGGCGCAGCACCTCGCGGACGATCACGCCGTGGGCACGGAACGAGCCGTCCTCGATCTTGATCGTCACGCCCAGCCCGAGATCACGCAGACCCATACACGACACACCCTCTGCGCCATCCTTCGAGACGATGCGGCCCTTGGTGACCTCCATCAGGATCGTGTTCAGCCCGCCGGTACCTGACACCATGAATGGCTCGCTGCCCATCGCGTCGGCGATACGGCGGATGGCATCGCGATGCGCGGGCGGGGCGGAGTCCGGGTCGGCGATCCGCGCCCAGCCGGTAGCAACATTGCGGATCGGCGCGGCAAATGCCGGCAGCGTGCAGTTGTCCAGACCGAAGACGAGCTCGTCCTCCGGCACGTCCCAGAACTGCGCGACGATCGCGCGGATTGCCTGCTGGTGCGGATGGTCGAGGTGGTCGTAGGTCGCAGTCGGATAGCCTTTGGCGACGCAGGAAGCGAGCATCCCAGAGTGCTTGCCGGAGCAGTTCTGGGCCAGACGCTGCGTAACCTCATCACCCTCTGCAGCCAGCCGCTCGCGCTCGGCGTTCCACGCCGGGTCGATCGCACCGAGCAGCGCTGTCGCCGGCTGGCCGATCTTCGCCAGAATGCCGGCCACCGTCTCGCGGTGTAGCGGCTCGCCGGAATGCGACGCGCAGCAGATCGCCAGCTCCGCCTCGCTGAAGCCGAACTGATCGACCGCACCGCTCTCGACGAGCGCGACCGCCTGAAACGGCTTCATCGCCGACCGCGGGAACGTCACCCGCTCCGGGTCGCCCACGGCGGCCACCAGCGTGCCATCTCCGCGTGTCACGGCGATCCAGCCGCGATGCACGCTCTCCACAACACCGTTGCGCGTCAACTCCGCCAGAACCGGCGGAACATCGTCCATGCTGTTATGTCCTTTCAATCAACATTCAACATGTAGGGGCGTATGCGATACGCCCGTTTAAATCCCCAATTCCGTCATGACAGCACCCCCACGTCCAGTTCCCAATGCTGGCGTGGTGCGTATCTGGCCGGGTGTAAGCGATACGCCCCTACATTGGGTACGGGACGCCTCGCTCCAGACCCAGCTCGCGCAATTCGGTGATGACCGAGGGATGCAGGGCGATACCGCGTTCCAGCGTGTCCTTCAGCGCCATGGCTTCTGGGTCGCCGGGGATCATGACGCGTTCGACATTCGCGATGGGTTCGGCATTGCGCAGCGTTGAGAACACCTGGTCGACGCTGGCGTTGTAGTCGCTCAACGGCCGGAACGCCTCGATGTTGATCGCAATGAAGGCGTGGCTGGTGTCGGCCGGTTGCTGGCCCTGCGCGTTCGAGTAGGCAATCTCCTTGCTCCAGAGCGATCCTGACAGTTGCGAGCAGAGCATCTCGACCAGCAGGCCCAGTCCGTAGCCCTTCTGCCCGCTCGTCTTGCGCTCACCACCCAGCGGCATCAGCGCCCGCGCGGCGAACGCGTCGGTCGTCGGCTCGCCGTGCTCATCGACCGCCAGCCCGTCCGGCAGCTTCGCGTTCATCCGTCGCGCGATCTCGATCTTGCCCCACGCCACCGAGCTCGTCGCGGCGTCGAGGACGAACGGGTCCTGCTCGCCGGCCGGGAATGCGGCGGCGATCGGCGCGGTCGAGAGCATCGCTACCTTGCCGCCGGTCGGGACCATCAGGGGCGTCGCGTTCGTCATCGCAATGCCGGCCATGCCCGGATAGCGCAGCGCCATCGTCGCGTAGTAGCCGGCGATGCCGAAGTGGTCGGAGTGTCCGACCGTCGAGAGGCAGACTCCAGCGTCGCGCGCTTTTTCGATCGTGCGCTCCATCGCCCGGTAGGCCATCACCGGCCCGAGGCCGTTGTTGGCGTTGAAGGTTACGGTCGCGGCAGTCTCGCGCTCGACGGTCAGCTTGGCATCGGCGCGGATTGCGCCGGAGAGCAGGCGGTCGACGTAAAGACGCCGCAGCCGCGGCACGCCGTGCGACTCGATGCCGCGCAGGTCCGACTCGACCAGGATGTCAGCCGCGATCTCGCCGTCCTCGCGCGCCAGCCCGCAGGTCTCGAAGATGTCGACGACCCAGTCGCGCAGCGTCTCGCCCGGTATGCGGGGGACATCGTCCTCCGTCTCGTATCCCGCCATAGCACGCTCCATTCGTCAGATCGTTGTTCGTCAGTCGCCAATCGCCGGGATCGCTGCCAGCCGGTCGCGGACAGGTCCGGCGTTCTGTTCGTGCTCATCGCTCGCCGCGCGCAGGTCCTCCTGGCGACAGAGCAGGTCAATCGCCGTCATCGCCATGATCTTCGCGCCGCGCAGGATAGCCTCATGCCCTTCCGGCGTGATCGTGCTGGCGGCAACCTCCCTGGAATGCCAGCCGCACTCCTCGCCGCAGATGCGCAGTGTCGCTTGCGCAGCCGGCACGACGTGGCTGACGTTGCCAAAGTCGGTCGATCCGGCTCCGTCGCGACTCACGCGCGCGCCACCGATGCCGATCTGGACCATGTTCCGCGCGATCGTGTCGCCGACAACGTGGTTGGTGATCATGTTCTGATACGGCTTGATGTACTGCCGCCACTCCAGCCGCGCGCCGGTCGCGACGGCACCAGCCTCGGCGCAGCGCACAACCTTATCGACGACCTCGCGGGCGTAGACGGGATCGGAGGCGCGCACACGGAAGCGCGCCGCAGTGTACGGCGGGATGACGTTTGGTGCGCCACCGCCGTGGGTAATGACGCCGTGAATGCGCACGTCCGGGCGGAGCTGCTGGCGCAGCAGGCCGACGTTGTTGAATAGCTGGATCATGGCGTCGAGCGCGTTGATGCCGTCGTGCGGCGCGGCCGCGGCGTGGGCCGGCTTGCCGTGGAACTCGAATAGCAGGCCGTAGGCGACCAGCGTCGAGTCGTAAGGCACAAAATCCTCGGTGCCGGGGTGGATCATGATCGCGGCGTCGACATCATCGAAATAGCCCTGCTCGACCAGCGGGATCTTGCCGCCAGCGTCCGGCACAGCCGATTCCTCAGCCGGGCAGCCGAGGACGACGACGCGGCCCGGCAGCTGATCGGCCAAGCTGCCCAGCGCGATACCCGCGCCGATGGCTGCCGTGGCGATGATGTTGTGGCCGCAGCCGTGGCCGACTTCGGGCAGCGCGTCGTATTCGGCCAGGATCGCAATTGTCGGCTCATTGACCGGCGCAGCGAAGCTGGCCCGGAAGGCGGTCTCCAGCCCGGCAGCCTCGCGCTCAACTGTCGCGCCATGCTCTTCCAGCTTCGCCATCAGGCGGGCCGAAGCCTCGCGCTCCTGGTGACCCAGCTCGGGGTTCTCGTACATCCAGTCGCTGATGCCGAACAATTCTGCGGCAATTGCCTCGACACGATCGATGGCAGCATTCTTCAACGCCGCGACCTGATCCTCGCTCATGTATCCAGCGCTCACCTGGCGCTCCTCCCTCGCACTACATCCGTTCCCGTTGGTTTCCCCTTGATACGCGACGATAGCCGAGCCTGCTCGATCCCGCAATTCCCTACCGCCGCCAGCGAGTACACTGCGCTGGTGAACGATCGAGGTTCGTCGAGAAAGGGCGGCTGTGGAAGCGGGTCAGCAGGAATGGTTTCAGGTGCGGCAGATCGGCGACGGCATCACCGTCATTGCCGAGCCATTACACGCCGAAGGGGTCAAGTCGTATCTGGTTGAGGGCGAGCGCGACGTTGCGGTGATCGACACCGGCCTCGGTGTCGCCGACTTCGCGGCGCTGGTCAGGCAGCTCTCCGACCGCGATCCGCTGGTCATCCAGACCCACGGCCACTGGGACCACATCGGCCACACCTGGGCGTTCGAGCGCCGCCTGATCCACCCGCTGGAGGTCTACACGCTCCAGCGCGGGTTCCCGAACGCGATGTACCGCCCGCTCTTCGCACCGCAGCGACTGCGGGGGGCGTCGCTCCCGTCAGGGTTCGATCCGGAGACCGCCGCGATCCCGGCCTGTGAGCCGACCGGCACGCTCGATCAGGGCGATGTCGTCGACCTCGGCGGACGAACGCTGGAGGTGCTCCACACGCCCGGACATTCGCCCGGTGGCATCAGCTTCCTGGATCGGCAAACAGGCACGCTCTTCGCCGGTGATGCGATCAACTACGGCGGCTGCTGGCTGTTCCTGCCGCGCAGCGATGCCGCCGCGTTCCGCACCACCATCAAGATGCTGGCCGAGATGTCCGACCAGTTCCAGGCGATTTACCCCGCCCACGAACACGCGCCGATCCCGCCCAGCGACCTGCAATTCGCCCACGAGGCGTTCGAGGAAGTCTGGGCCGGCCGCGAGCCGGACAGCCGCCTGCGCTGGGACATCGGCTTCCCCGAAAAGGTCCCGGTCGATGTCCACAAGATGGGCGAGTTCAACTTCCTGCTGCGCGAAGGGGCGTACGGGAAGGCGGCGCAGAAGGCATAGCCCGCGCTATTCGATTCGTGCGGCGGCCTCAAAAAGTTGATCGGCGACCATACCGAACATCCTGCCAGATGCACGATCAACAAAAGCATCGGCGGCGTTCTGGAACTGGACTGCTGCGACCAGATACTCATGCACGCCAATCGTGTCGTCACCCTTCGGGGGACGTGGCCCCTTCCAGTGACGCAGGATCCACACCCAATCGATGATTCGAGGGCAGAGTTCGGGATCGTCGAAGGAGATCGTGC
>JAMLIA010000065.1 GCA_023954495.1 Thermomicrobiales bacterium
GCTAAACCCGCGCCCCCCGCCGCCACCGCCGCCGCCGAAGGAGCCGCCGCCGCCGGAGAAGCCACCGCCGAAGCCGCCGCTCCGGCCACCGCCGCCGCCCTTGCTGGAGTAGGCGGTGAAGGCTTTCGAGGCTTCACTGAACAGCGAGAACAGGCCATCGCTCATGCTCTGGAGCGAGCGACCACCGGCATCGCTCATGTCCTGCAGGTCCGGCAGACCGCCGCCGCCACCACCGTCGCCGCTGGGGCGGCTGCCGCCACCGGGGAGGATGATGACGCTGCCACCACGGCGACCGCGCGGCGGACGGCTCGGGTGTCCCGCCCAGTCGTCGAGCGGCCCGCCGTACCAGCCCGGCGCTGGTGTGCCGACGCTGGCGAACTTACTCACCCACGAGCGCTCCAGACCGAACGCAATGGCGTACGGCAGGTACGAGTCGAAGACCTTCTTCGCGTCCGCGACGCTGTCATAGCGCTCGATGTCGGCGAGGTAGCGACGGAACGCTTCCCAGCTGGCGGCGGCCTCGGCACCCTTCTGCGTCTTGCGCGGCATCGAGCCGCCGACGATCAGGAGGATGATGCCGACAATCACGCCGGCGATGATCGGCACGATGGTGAGCGGCGCAAACGAGCCGATGAGCGCCATCAGGAAGAAGCCACCGACGACCGAGGCAATCAGCAGGCCTAGGCCGAGGCCGCGATAGAGCCGCCGGGTCGCTTGCGGGTTCTTGTCGAAGTACCCGCGCTTGACCATCTCTTCGTACAGATCTTCCTTGACCTTGGCCTGCCGCTCGGCAAACCGCACCTTCATCGTCGAGAGCCTGGCCTCTTTCTGCGAGCCGGTGAAGATCGCAGTGAGCAGCTCCCGCTCGAACGGCCGGAGCGAGGCATCGGTATCGAGGCGGTGGAAGATGAAATCGCGACTGCCGAATCCGAGACCACCAAGTATGCCGTCCGGCTCCTTCTCCTCAATACGGATGACGCCCCGGTTGGCCAGCGAGATGATCGCTGCGATGACATCGTGATCGTCGGCACGCTCGTCAATCAGCGTGCCAACTGCCGCAGCCGGGAGGTCGTCCGGCGGTGTCCTCAGCAGGTCGATCGGTGCAACAACCGGCACGTCGCGTCCGCGCGAGTACCAGAGCAGGATCACGCCGACAGACCCGCCGACGAGCAGCAGCAGACCCGCCGCCAGCATCAGCACATTCGCCAGCGCCTTGTACGGCGCAAGCTGCTCCTCGCGTGCCTTCTGGGCATCGGCCGCTGCCTGCCAGGCGGGCACGGTCGCTGAGGTGATCGGCGGGAACTCGAGCCGCTCCTCCAGCGCCTCGCCCTGCTTGATGTCAGTGGCGCGCCAGACAACCTGCGTCGGACTGGTCATCTCGACTGTGACTGGGAAGCTCGATCCGTCCGACGCGTACCAGGCGGCGGAGATCTGATCCTCGCTGACAGGCTCGGGCAGGTTCACCGTAATCGTCGCAGCGTCGACATCAGCGGCAAAATCAGCATCGATGACGCGCCACCAGAGCTGCTGGCGATCCTCGTAGACGCGGATGACGCCGGTGACATCGTAGGAAATGGTGAACTGGCGATCCTCGTTGGTGGCCGGGGTGAACCACCAGTCGATGTTCACCTCGCCGCCACTCACTGTGGCGCTGAATGTGCCGGGCGAGCCATTGCCTCGGGTGAGCGGGACGCCATTCTCCAGCACCTGGATGTTGCTGATGTCACCGATGCGAGCCAGCGGGATCGTCGCGTAGCCCTTGGTGAACGGTCCGCCGTCGAACGAGATCACCTGATCCTCAGTTACTGACACTGAACCATCGGCGTGGACATCGAGCGTCGTGTTGTACTGGCTCCAGCGCACCGACCGTGCGGCGGCATCCTGCGCCAGTGGCGGAAAGACCGCTGCCAGCATGCCGATCACCAGCACGGCGACGGTCAGCAGCAGCAATCGCCGCGAGATTCGGGAGAAAGCTCCCGGAACATTGCGTTCGTTCACACATCATCCCTATCAACGCGCACGACGCGCGTCGTTGACGAGCCTGCCAGGCAGTGTCTATGATCGCTACATCAGCCAGAGGGCAACGACCGGCAACTGCGGTATATCGTACTCGCCCTCACTAGTGGAACACGGTGATGCTCTTGCGCGTCACGCCACCGCATACCCAATCGGGTGACGAGCACCGGCGCAACGCCCGTGCCGCCGCAACCGCGTGGGCCACTGCCATTGCAGCCCGCAACGATGTTGTCTTCCTCGATACGGAGACAACCGGCCTCGACGGCAGAGCCGAGATCATCGAGATCGCGGTGACCGACATGGCCGGGCAGCCGCTGCTCGACACGCTGGTCTGCCCGGATAACCCGATCCCCAACGACGCCACCCGCATTCACGGGATCACCAACCGCATGGTCGTGGCCGCCCCGAAGTGGCCGCAGGTGTACGCACAACTGACGCCCCTCATTGCAGGGCGGACGGTGATTGTCTACAACGCTGACTTCGATCGCCGACTCGTCCAGCAGATGAATCAGCGCTTCAGGCTGCACATGTCGAACGACGATTGGCAGTGCGCGATGAAGCAGTACTCCCAGTTTGCAGGGGTCTGGCATGAGCGCTACGGCGGGTATCGCTGGCACAAGCTGGACGCGGCGGCTGAGGCATTCGGGCTGTCCGCCGGTGGGCACCGGGCACTTGGCGACGCGCTCGCCTGCAGAGCCGTGGTGTGTGGGATGGCTGCATCAGCATCCGAACGCGATGATGACCGCGCAGATGCGCATGCATTACGCCGGATAACTACGCGTCTGCAGCGATTGACTGGACGCGACCCGTACAATTGAAGGTAGACAGTTCCTGCAACTGATGCGATGATCCAACCAGGGGGTCGCCAGCGACACAATCGCGGGCGAGAGCGACGTGAAACAGATTCAACGCATGACAAGGCTTTCGGAATTAGTGACGCCCGGTACGGCCCGAGCGGCAAGTCTGCTGCTCGTTGAGCGCGGGAGGTTTCTGCTCGCCGCTCGACCTCCAATCTACAGCGATCAACGCGTTCTGCTGCGCCTGACCGGCGTTGGCGGCTGGGCCGAAGGGAGCGAGACGTTCTCCGCTGCGGCACTGCGCGAGTCGGTCGAGGAGACTGGCAGCGAGATCCAGCTGATCGAGCAGGACTACACCCTGATCGTCAACGCGCCGGACGACATCGACACGGTTGTCATCACCGGCGAACCGGGGCCGGCCGCCATCGTCTTCCGCCGCTTCGGCACGACGCCGTTCGAGCCGTGGTCGAGCGAGTACCAGTCGGTCGCGCCGATCGCCGTCTATGCCGCCACGCTGGAGCACGACGCGCAGATCGTTGCTCGCGAGGAGCACCCGCTCTTCATGTGGGTCTATCCCGAGCAGCTCATCTCGCTGGCCGAAGCGGACGAACCGCTGGAGTTCCTGATCGCCGATGGCGCGCAGATCTTCGGCGATATCGACTTCGATGTCGGCCGAACGATCGTCCGTCTGACGGACAGCATTCAGGCGCTGGTCACTGCGTTTATTCGCGCGCCTTCCCACTTCACCGAGATCGCCCAGATGTCCGGCACCGCCTGCTCGATCTAGGGCGGCAGTGTGTCTGAGAAGCCGCCCATCCTCCCATGCCATCGCGCAATACCGCGGAAGAGGGACAAGCACGCAATCTTCCGTACGGACAGGACCTGGCCTGTCCTCGCCGTGAGGCGACCGTCCTACGTCGATCATCGTCAGGCTTCAGGTCGCCGACACCGCGCCAACCCCGTAGCATCGGAGATGTAGGGGCGTATCGCGGCCCGGCCAGAAGCACGACCGTTCAACATGGGCACCCGCACGTCGTGACTTTCGATCGAACGGTTCGCGGTGCCATACGGGCGTATGCGATGTTACAACGCGCGTGGGTAATGCGCGGGAGTCCGACCGATGCAGTTCGGTATGTCAATGCAGAGTTGCACCTGATTTGCGGTGCGGATCTGCGTGGGAGCGTCGCCTCACGGCGAGGACAGGCCGGGTCCTGTCCGGGTACGAAATGTTTGAGCGCCTTCGCTGTGCGAACGGGTGCACGATCGGCGCGGAGAAGGGTCGCCCACAGCGATGACAGCGCGAGCGCTGTCCCTACCTACGGATAGACGGCGGCTGTCTCACCATCGGAGCGGTTCCCAGGCGGGATGCCTGGGGCCGGTGGGGTTCGGCGGACGTCGGTTAGACGCCCGGCTCGCCGGTGTAGACTGCTTCGACTGCGCCACAGGCAGCCGGGATGGCTGCTGCGTACGACGACGGAAGCTCGCCATCACCGTCCAGGTCGATCATCAGTCCGTGGATGACGACGACCGTCTGGGTCGGGTCGGCAAGCTGGTCGAGCTGCGCGTCGGTCAGGTCGAACGTAGCACTGTAGGACAGTGTGCCGTCCTCACCAGCCGCGGGGAAGCTCGTATCGGTCTCATCAGTCGTCAGCGCGACGATGGACTCACCGTAGGCTGCTGTGCCCTCTTCAACATCGATGAAGCCGTCCTCGTCCAGATCGACCGGGCACGAGGCAGCACCATCATCCATGCCGTAGATGTGCATAGCGTGAGCGAGGTTCGGGGTCAGGCCCTCGGCCTCGATGGTCACGGTCAGCGAGTTGCCGTCGATCGACAGCTCGGCTGTCGCCGAAACCTCGGAGCCGTTCACGGCATCCAGGACGGACGCGTAGGCAACGGTCGGCTCCGGCTCGGGCTCCGGATCGGGACCCGGCTCTTCTGAAGCGACATCAAGATCGCCACAGGCGATCGGCAGATCGTCGACGAAGTCATCGTCAACCATGCCGCCGTGGACCATGACGGCCATGCTGCTCAGGTCAGTGAGCTGCGCAACCTGGTCGTCGGTCAGGGTGTAGGTCTCAGTCAACGTGGCTGTGCCATCGTCGTCAGCCGACGGGAACGGGGTGAACGGGAAGACCGCTCCGCCCGTCACTACCACTGCCTCGTCCATGCTGATGATGCCGTCCTCGTTGGTGTCGGCCTCATCGGTCGGGCAGGCTGCGGCGGTTCCGTCGTTGAATCCGTGCAGGTGCATCGCGTGGATATCGTTGGCGGTCAGGCCGTCAGCGACGATCGACACGGTCAGCGTGTTGCCGTCCAGCGTCAGATCGGCCGTGCCGGTCACGCCGGAGTCGTTGAGCGCGCCGAGGTCGGCGTGGACCGTCTGCGGCTCGGTCGGCGGGGTCGGCTCTTCGCCGCTGTCGTCGCCATAGCGCCATGCGTAGTAGTGCTGGCCGACGTTACCCATCTCGACCTGCCACTGCGCCGCGTTACCCGGCGTGTAGGTCAGGCAGCGACGCTCGAAGCACTGCCACAGCACGTCCTGCTGCGTGCCACCAACAGACACTTCCGACCAGTAGGCCTCGGTGATCGGCAGGCCGGTCACGTAGAAGGCGTTATCGTCGTAGTCCGCGCCGATCTGAACCATGCGGTTCCAGAAGACGGAGGCGACGGTGTGGTCGATGCTGGTCACATCAACGCGCTCGACAGCCGAGACATCATGCGCGGCGAGATCTTCGTCGGCAGTGATGTTGCCCTCGGAGTCGATGCGGTTGATCAGCGCGTCACCGACTTCGGCAGCCGGCTCAGCACGCAGGCCGAACTCGGCGATGTCGGCGTAGGTCGGACCGAAGCCCTCGTCACCGGCTGGGTCGCCGGCGATGTTGATCGCAGCTGGGTCCGGCGTCTCGTCGAATGTGGCATCGCCGGTCTGATACCAGCCCTCGACCATCTCGACAACGAGCAGGCCGTTGGTCACGAACCAGACTGACTCAGTATCGCCGTCCGGATTGTTGATCTCCATACGGCTCTTGTCGAAGTACTGGACCAGCCGCTGGCCGCCCGGTGCTTCGGCGTACTCTTCCTGCATTCCCTCGGTGTACGGTGACGGACCCCACAGCCAGGTTGCATCACCATTCGGCGTCACGGTTGCGTCGGTGCGATTCCAGGTCGCCTCGAACGCGGGGTCTGCGAATGGGTGCTGTGTACCATCACCCTCGTGATAGGCGCGAGTTGGTTGCGCGCCCGCAAGAGCCACCATCGCCAGACTGGCGATAAGGGCCAGAGCTGTCAGGATGCGTTGCGGCATCTGACCATCCTCTCCATCGCCTCCTGTGCCACCTCGCGTCGTCGAGGGCGACATCAGCAGGCACACCGACAGACGCCATCGTCCGTCTGATAAACAGCCCGGCTGCCACTGTCAGCCGGACGGGGGGCAACCCTATCGCGTGGGAGGGCATGAGGACACCGAAATACGCTATTTGCACTCTTTCGTGATGAGTCTGTGATGTGTTCTCACTCTCCGCGCAATGGCCCCGCCAGATGCCTGCAGGTTGCGTGCCAGCCGGAAGTTTCGTTGCTGGGACAGCAAAAACACCGACCGGACCACGGATGGTCCGGTCGGTTGGTTCAGCGTGTTTGCGCGTCAGGAGATTGGCTCAACCAGTCCCCAGATATCGGCGGCGGGGTTCTGCACCGTCTGCACAGAGGTGAAGATCGTCCCGGCGTCGATGTCAGCCATCAGGCCGGCGACACCCGCAGCACCGAGCGGCCCATACAGGTCGTCGTCGGTGATGCTGCCGCTGGCCAGCACGCCGTTAATCGCGCCGGTGGCGTTCGCAGTCGAGTCGAACAGCGTCGCGACAGCTTCGCCGTCAGTGGCGTCGTTGTCGATCACGAGGTTCGCGCTGAGGATGCGATCGAGGTTGCTCACGATCACGTAGTAGTTCAGCGCCGTGCCGTCCTCGTTCAGCCAGAAGAGCGCCAGGCCGGAGCCGTCCGTCTCGATTGGCATGTAGATCGAGGTGAAGTCCGTCTCAACCGTGTTGCTCAGTTCCGCCAGGTAGCTGGCAGCGCCGAGCTGGCTCTGGCCACCAACCGCGACCTGCCCACGGATCTCGCCCGACGGGTTGTCGGTCGTGTGGACATTCACGTAGGTGCCATTCGTCAGCATCAGGTAGACGAGCTTCGGCATCGACACGTCGTTGAGATCGCCGGCTGTCACTGTACCGGCGTTCAGCGTGCCGTTCACCGGACCGGCCACTGCCGGATCAGCATGGAACAGCAGCGCCGCAACCGGGCCGTTGGTCGCACTATCGCCGATGTGGATGTGCGCCATTGTGACATTCGACAGATTGAGCACGTAGACGTCGAACGAGATCGTCGCGTCGGCGGCGTTATAGGTCAGCGCTGCCGCGCCGACTGCCGTCGATCCGGTCGGCGGGATCTCATTCTGGCCCAGCAGGATCGTGCTGAACGACGTGTCGCCCAGTGCGCCCAGCTGGCCACGAATCTCGCCGGACTCGTGTTCGCTGGTGTGGATGTTCACATAGAGGCTGCCGTCGGCCATGCCGTTGGACAGCGACTCAATCGTCCAGCCTTCGGCGAGGTCGTCTGCGGTGATCGTGCCACTCGCCAGGACGCCGTTGGTTGTCACCGGATCGTCGCTGCCGAACAGGGTCACGATGACGTCGCCGTTTTCGTTCGCCGCACCTTCATGGATGTGAGCGGCCATGGCGTTCTCAAGGCCGTTGACGGTGATTGTGTAGTCGATGCCGGTGCCGTCCGGGCGCACGTAGAAGTACGCGTCGGCGGTCGCATCCGACTCGACAGCCGGGATCTCGTTCGCGCCGATCAGGTTGGCCGAATAGACCGCTTCAGTGATGCCCGGCTCTGTCGGCGGCGGTGTCGGCGTCGGTGGTGTCGGAGTGACAGCCGAGTCGTAGCGCCAGCGGAAGTAGTGCTGGCCGACGTTACCGGCCTCGACCTTCCAGCCATCCAGATTGCCCGGCGTGTAGGTCAGGCAGCGACGCTCGAAGCACTGTGTCAGGACATCCTGCTCGGTGCCGGCCACCTTGACGTTGGCCCAGTAGGCCTCGCTGATCGGATAGCCAGTGGCATAGAACGGATTGACGAACAGGTTCGCCTCAACGTACTGGCCGTCCTCATAGACGGTGCCGGTCGAGTTCATGAAATCCCAGAAGACAGACGCGACCGTGTGGTCGATGTCGGTCACGGTCACCCGGTGGGCGGCAGTGACACCGTAGTCGGCCAGTGCATCGTCGTTTGTGACCGAGCCATCGCGCGCCAGACGCTGCGTGATTGCGGCGCCCGTCTCGGCCGGCGTGGCGTCGAGCAGGCTGCCGAACGAGCCATAGGTCGGGCTGTCGGCGTCGTCCGGGTCGCCGGCGACATTGATGTCATCCGCCGGGGTGCGCGCTTCGTGCTGCGCATCGCCGGTCTGCATCTGGCCGGTGATCATCTCGCTGACCAGCAGGCCATTGGTCACGTACCAGAGCGAAGATTCGTCGCCAGACGGATTGTTGATCTCCATCCGCGCCTTGTCGAAGTACTGGACCGTGCGCTTGCCACCCGGCGACTCCGCGTAGTCCTCTTCCATAGCACTGGTATTGGCAGCCGGGCCCCACATCCAGGTGCGGTGGGCCTGCCCATCGACAACTGGCTGATCCGTGCGTGCCCAGGTGCGCTCGAACGCCGCATTTGCCGGTGCAACTGCAGCAGCGCTAAACAGATTGCCCGCGATCAGTGCCAACGCGGCAACGATCGCGGCTGCTGAAATAAGACGCGCACGACTAACCCTGCGCGTCCAGTGGTGACGTTCACCCATACTTGAACCCCCATCCTGACGACCGATCGTCGGCTGTTCACCTATCGGTACCGCCCGAACCCCATATCGAACGGTTCACGGATGCGTGCTTCACGCTACACGATCGATCCAGACCCGGCAAGATCCAGGCAGTACGGAAACAGACGATCGCTACCATCAATTAGAGCCATCTTCATGCCACGGAGTCAAGACGCCCATGCTTCAACGGTCGGTATACTCTCGCCCATGACGCCTCCTGACGCGGCCACAACTGAGATTTCCTCATCACCGCAAAGGGGCGCTCGACAGGCGGCGCAACGCGCTTTGCATGCGCTCGATCAGTTCCCGGGCTGGCTGGCGCTGGCAGCTTCCGGCGCTGTCTGGCTCGTCCTGACCGCCATCATCCTGCGTCGCGGATTTCTGGAGTACAACGCCGACGGCTATGCGCGGATTATCCGCGGCCACGAGTGGCTGGCAGCACCACGCTGGGAGCTGGATGTCTGGCTGCCGCTGCAAACCTGGCTGTTCGGCGCGTCACTGGCGATCCACGACTCGCTCCGCACCACACCACGCGTCGTCGATGCGCTGCTCACCATCGTCCTTCTCATCAATCTCTACCTGATCGGTCGCACGATCGGCGGGCGACTGGCCGGCGCGATCGCAGCCGGGCTGGCGGCGCTCTTCCCCTGGGTCGTCTGGATGGGCGTCTCCGGCATGGCCGAGCCTCTTTTCCACGCCACGCTGTCGTTCGGCGCGCTCGGCCTGACACGCTGGCTCACGACCAACCGCGACCGCTGGCTGCTCGTCGCCGCCATCGGCCTGCTGCTGGCGACGATGGTGCGCTACGAGGGCTGGTTTTACGCCGGGACATTCGCCGGTGTTGTCCTGGTCGTCATCTGGCAACAGCAGCGGCTGACGCTGCGCAGCGTCGCTCTGGCGGTCGCGCCGCTGACGTTCCCGTTCGTCTGGATCGTCGCCTGGTGGAATCGCACCGGCGACCCGCTCGCCTTCGCCCGCGAGACCGCCGAGATCAAGGAGGCGCTCGACGCCGGCAACGCCACCGCCGGGTTGCTGCGTCGGCTGTCGATCTACCCCGAGGAGACGTTCCGGCTCGCGCCACTGCTGATCGGACTCTGCCTGCTGGCGGCTGGCTATGCGCTCATCCGGCGGGTTCGCTGGTGGCCACTCCCGGCCCTCATCCTCGGGCAGGCGGCGGCGCTGGTGATCGTCAGCGCCGGATTCTCCAATCTCGGTCCCGGTGCAGAGCGCTACCTGATCTCGAACGTGATCCTGCTGTTCCCCGTCCTCGCCGCGATCATCGCGACTCTGCCGCTGCCCTGGCCGCGGCTGGCCGGAGTCGGGCTGGTTGTCATCGCCGGACTGATTGTCGGACGCACGACGCTCTCGCCGCCGACGTGGTATCCCGACGCCGATACGCGCGCGACGGGCGACCTGCTGCGGTCGGCACTCGCCGACGCTCCAGCAGACCACGACCTGATCCCAGTCCTGTTGCCACCCGAGCCCAGCGAAGGCTTCAACGCCGGGTACGCACTGCGCATCCTCTCCGATCACCCGGACAACTGGTTCATCACCAGCAACGCCGATCTGTTCGCCGCGCTGGCCGGCACGACGCATCCGCCTGTCTGGATCGCCGACACCGCTACCGGCGTGGCGCTGCCGGCGGCTGAGCGTACTGAGACGATCGGGCGCTTCGTCATCGGCTGGCCAGCCCCGGCAGCGACCGTCACACTCACGCCAACCAGCGCCGCGCCGGGCGACGCCGTGGCCGTCACCGCCGACGGCCTGCTACCACACGAGCCGATCAGCGCCTGGTGGACGCCGCCGGATAACGGCCCGGCAATCGGCGCGGGAGCCGACGCAGCCGCCGACCCCAACGGCCACGCCACCCTCACCGCAACCCTCCCGCCCGACGCCACACCCGGCATCTGGCACCTCACCGTCGCAGGTCGCGACAGCCAACGCAGCGGCTTCGCCAGTGTGGAGGTGGCGGCGCGGTGAGCGCACACACACGCTGGTACCGCATCGGCCATCAGTAGAGTATTCGGCTCACTCTCCCGCACCAAGTCTGGCGCGGACCTCGGCGGTCGTCAGTGGGTCGATGCCGCGCCCGAGCCAGTAGTCGGCCCACCAGAGCGCCGCGTCGAGGCGCACCAGTGGCAGCCAGACCGGTAGACGCGCGAACGCCCACGCCTCGCCACCGGAGGCGACGTAGCCCTCGGCGACGTCCGCCAGCTGCTCCGGCTCAAGTCGGGCCTCGCTGGTGAGGTAGGCCAGATCCTCGGCCGGGTCGCCATCACGAGCGAACTCCCAGTCGATCAACGTCGGCCTGTCGCCGTCCCAGATGATGTTGCCGGACGACAGATCACCGTGCAGCAGCGAGAAGAGCGGTTCATCCCACCCGGCCGCAGCCGGGAGATCAGCAGCCCGCAGCGCCGCGACGCGCTCGTCGATCTCGGCCAGCCCCTCGCGTGCCGCACGAAAGCGCGTCAGCACCTCGACGCGGGCGCGATAGGCGTCTGCGCGACTGCCCTGCCGTACATCCAGCGACGGCCAGACCATGTAGCCAGGCCGCACCGCCCGGTGGACGACTTCCAGGCAGGCACCGAGGTGCTCACGAGCAGTTGAAGTGAGGTCGCGCAACACAGCAGGCTCGCCGCGCAAATGGTCGTGGACGATCATCTCGCCTTCCGGCAGCTCCGGGTCGGCGATGAGTGCGATCTCGCGCGGCGTGCAGGCACCGTCGACCGCCGCCAGCTCGCGCAACACGTCGGCCTCGTGACGCAGCCAGCGATGCAGTCCGGGCCGCGCCAGCCGCACGGTGAGCGGGAGGTCGCCGTCCGGCCCGCTGACCCGAAACGTGCGATCGGTCGAGCCGCCCGGCGCGAGCGCGACATGCCAGCCGGGCGCATCCGGTATCAGCCCGTGCCGCCGGAGGACCGGCAGCAACCAGGCAGGATCACGCGCTCCCGCGTCAACCACCGACACCTCCCGCGTCCGACAGCGTTTCCGTGCGACTCAGAGAAGGATCACGGCCAGCGGCACGGCGATAATCACCAGCCACGCCGCCAACCCGGCCAGCAACAGCCCGACCTGCTCACGCACGCGCGCATTGCGATAGATCGCCAGCGCCGCGCCACCTTGCAGGCAGGTGAGCAGGAACGTAAACGGCCCAATACTGAACATGGCAGCGATGCTGAACAGCAGCGACAGGGCCGCCGCCGCCACCATCTGCCGCCACGAGCCCCGCGCCAGACTGGCCCAGGTCAGCAGCAGCGACGCCGCCAGCATGCCCCAGAGAATCAGCGCAACGATGTCCATGCCCTGCCTCCGTTCAATCTGCATGATATACGAGACCTTGGCCCCGTCCCGCGATACCATCACGGGAACGATCGGAGGGTGCGTGGCGCGGGCGGACATTCTCGGTGTTGCAGTCGATGCAGTTGATCTGGACGCGGTGATCGCACGGATCAACGGCTGGCTCAGCGCGCCCGGCAGCCTGCGTCAGATCGTTACGGTGAACCCGGAATTCATCGTTGAGGCGCGCAAAAATCCGACGTTCGCGGCAGTCCTCGCTGAGGCAGACGTGGCGACTGCCGACGGCATCGGCATCGTGCTGGCAGCGCGCGTGCTCGGCGAGACGATCGGGCCGCGCGTCACCGGCGTCGCACTGACCGAGGGCATCGCGACACTGCGGCACCCTGCCGCGCGCGTCTTCCTGCTCGGTGCCGGGCCAGGCATCGCCGCCGAAGCGGCCGCGCGACTGGTCGAACGCTTCCCCGACGTCGTGGTCGTCGGTACACACTCCGGCTCGCCGGACGACGACGGATTTGCTGAAATCGAGCGCAGGCTGGTCGAAGCGCAGCCAACGATTCTGCTCGTCGCGTTCGGGCATCCACGACAGGATCTCTGGATCGCGCGGCATCGGGAGCGGCTGGCTCAGCATGGCATACTGGTCGCGGCCGGTATCGGCGGGACACTCGATTTTCTGTCTGGCCATGTCCGGCGCGCGCCATCCTGGGTTCGCCGTATCGGACTGGAATGGCTCTATCGGCTGATCAGCCAGCCGTGGCGCTGGCGGCGGCAGCTCGCGCTGCCCGTCTTTGTCGCACTCGTCGCCCGCGAACGACTGCGGGGGGCGCTGGGTCGGACAGGCAACGGACGACAGGCAGGCCGACGATCGCAGTGACGACAGATCCCCTCGAACAACGCTGTACATACCATCCTGACGTCATCACCCGTCTGCGCTGCTCGCGCTGCGGGAAGCCGATCTGCCCGCGCTGCATGGTCTCGACGCCGGTCGGGTTTCGCTGCCCGGATTGCGCACGCGGTCCACGACCCGTCGCCTATCAGACCTCGGCCCTGATGCTGGTCAAGGCTGTCGTTATCGGGCTCCTGGTCGCGGCTGCGGTCGGTGCGCTGTGGGGCAAATTCCCGCGCTGGGAGTTCTACTGCGCGCTCCTGCTGGGCTTCGGCATCTCCGAGAGCATCGCCTGGATCACGAAGTACAAGCGCGGGAGAGAGCTGCAGATCATCGCGATGGGCTGCGTGCTGCTGGGCATCGTCTTCTCGCGCATGGTGATGGCCTGGGACAGCCCGTTCCTGACTCTCGACCTGCTGCTCAACCACCCGGATGCGCCGGGTGTGCGCGAGGCGTTCCAGCTGCGGGTGATTCCCGACTTCCTCTTTATGGCGATTCCATTCGGCATCAACTGGGTGCGATTCAAGTAGGAGCGTGCGCAACATGCCGGAGGCTATCGATCGATCGCGACTGCGAGAGCTCTTGAGCCGTATCGGCGGCCACCACGTCGTGGTCGTCGGCGATGTCTACCTCGATCGCTACATCTTCGGCAAACCCAGCAGCGTCTCTCGCGAAGCCCCGGTCATGGTGCTGACCGAAGACCGCCAGGAGGATCGGCTCGGCGGGGGTGCTGCTCCAGCGCTGGCACTCGCCCAACTCGGCTGCACCGTCGCATTCGTCGGCATCGTCGGTGACGATGCAGAGGGCGCGGTCGTCCGGCGTCTGCTGGACGACGCCGGTGTGGATTCGACCGGCGTTGTTGTCGACCGGCAGCGTCCGACGACGGTCAAGACGCGCGTCGTCGCCGAGGGCTTCTTCCTCTTCCCGCAGCAGGTCGTCCGCATCGACCGCCAGCAGCGCGAGGCTGCCGCGCCAACGACCGCAGCCGCGCTGGTCGCGGCGATTGAGGCGCTACCGGGCAAGGCGATCCTGGTGTCCGACTACCGCTCCGGCGTCGTGACACCGGCACTCGTCACCGCCATCTCCGCCCAGCGTGAGCGCGACGGCATCCTGACAACGGTCGACTCGCAGGGCGAATTGTCCAAGTTCGCCGGATTCGATCTGGTCAAGTGCAATCAGGGCGAGGCGGAGCAGGTGTTGGGCCACCCACTCGGCGACCGCGCCGCCCGCGCCGCAGACCTCGCCGCGCTACAGGAGCAGCTCGCCTGCCGGACGCTGGTCGTCACCCGCGGTGGCGATGGCGCATCGCTCGCCGAGGCTGGACGCTACGCCGAGATCCCGGCCGCCAATCGCACCGAAGTCTTCGACGTGACCGGCGCAGGAGACACCGTCGTCGCCGTTATGACCGCCGCGCTACAGGCCGGAGGGACCGCCGAGGATTCCGCGCACTTGGCGCAGGCTGCCGCCGGTGTCGTCGTCCGCAAATGGGGCAACGCCCAGGCCACCCCCGCCGAAATCGCCGCCGCCCTCGGCGACTGATTCGCTGCCCATCGGATCCCAGGCCAGGAACGGAACCTTCCATGCTGTGTCATTACGGCGGTGGGTGCCCGGCCAACAGGTCGGAGGCTAGCCGGGCGTATGCGATACGCCCCTACGTGGATGACGCACAAATTGCCACGTTCTGCGGTACGGCAGCCCACCCGATAGATACGGCGGCGTAGGGGCGTATCGCATACGCCCGTTTAGATACCAAGCCCGCCCGCACGGCAACCACCCGCTGCGCCCGCCCGTCCCAACGCCCACGCAGAACAACGTCTGCCTCACTCTCATTCTCTCGACAAGTACATCCATCATAGATATACTCGCCCTGCGATATGTGTGGGATTGGGGAAGTCATGGCTGATACGGAGCTCGTCGAATCGCTCGTTCGTCTCTGGCGGGCGCTGCACACGGTGGCTGCGCCGACGCAGGACGGCGATATCACGGTTCAGCAGTTCTGGCTGCTGCGGCAACTGCGTCGCAAGGGACCGATGCGCGTGACTGACCTGGCCGCCGCGCTCGGCGTCGCGCAGAACACGGTGACGGCGGCCTGCAAGCGGCTCGAAGCGCGTGAGCTGATCACACGCCAGCGGACGACGCAGGATGAGCGCGTCGTGCAGGTGGCGCTGACCGAGGCTGGCGCAGCGCGCGTCGATGCCTGGCGCGCCTATCGCCACGAGGCGTACGCCAATCTGGTCAGCGGCCTCTCGCCGGATGAGCAGGCACAGCTGCAGCAGTTGCTGGATCGCGTGCTCGTTCGCGCCGGGGATGCAGCCCGATGACAACACCGCATCTGTCGCTGCCGCTCTCACACCTGCTCCACGAGCCGCGCCCGCTGTCTTCCATCGCCGAGCGGCCTTCCTATCACTGGCTTGTCGTCGCCACGGTCTGTGTCGGTGCGTTCATGGGCCAGCTCGATGCCAGCATCGTCAGCCTCGTCCTGCCGACACTCGAGGACACCTTTCATAGCCACGTCAGCCACGTCCAGTGGGTCGCGATCATCTACCTGCTGGTGCTCACCGGGCTGGTCGTACCGCTGGGACGAGTCGCCGACCACCTCGGGCGCAAGTCGCTCTACACGATCGGCTTCGTCGTCTTCGCTGCCGCGTCGGCGCTCTGCGGCCTTGCACCGAGCCTGTCATTACTCATCGTCGCCCGCGCGATCCAGGGTGTTGGTGCGGCGCTGCTGCAGGCCAACAGTGTCGCGATCATCACCAGCGCCACGCCGCGGGAGAAGCTGGGCCGCGCCATCGGCGTACAGGGCGTCGCGCAGGCGCTCGGGCTGGCAATTGGGCCGACCGTCGGCGGCGTCCTCATCGCCTGGGTGGACTGGCGCTGGATCTTCCTGGTCAATCTGCCGGTCGGCCTGCTCGGCGCGGCGCTGGGCGTCATGATCCTGCCAACCAGCAGCCATGCTGCCCGGATCGAGGGATTCAACCGGCTCGGAGCGCTGCTGCTGCCAGCGTCGATCACCACGCTGCTGCTGGCGCTGACGTTCCTCAACCTCGTCGCGCTGCTGCTGCCGCTCACCGCCCTCCTGCTGGCCGGGTTTATCTGGAGCGAGCAGCATTCTGATCATCCGCTGCTCGGCGCGGCGCTGCTGCGTGCGCCGGGGCTGGCTGCCGGGCTGGTCGCCGGCCTGCTCTCCTACACGGTGCTGTTCGGCGCGCTATTCGCCGTGCCGATCCTGCTCGAACGCGCCTTCGCCGAGAGTCCCGACCGCGCCGGCCTGATCCTCACGACCGTCCCGGCTGCGCTTGCCGTCGTTGCGCTGGCCGGCGGACTGCTAACCGACAAGCTCGGCCCGAAGTTGCCGACGGTTGCCGGGATGGTGATTGCGGCGGTCGGGCTCACGCTCGCCTGGTGGGCGGCGGATGGCGCACTCGGCTGGCTGGTCGGCGGGTTGGTGCTGCTGGGTCTCGGCTCCGGGCTGTTCGTCCCGGCCAATAACGCCAGCATCATGGCAACCGCGCCACGCACCCATCTCGGTGTGACCGGAGGGGCGCTGAACATGATGCGCGGGCTGGGGACGAGCTTCGGTGTGGCGCTGGTCGGACTGGTGCTGGCGCTGCGCCTCGGC
The DNA here is from genome assembly GCA_023954495.1 of Thermomicrobiales bacterium. Taxonomy (NCBI): domain Bacteria; kingdom Pseudomonadati; phylum Thermomicrobiota; class Thermomicrobia; order Thermomicrobiales; species Thermomicrobiales bacterium. The sequence goes on from JAMLIA010000065.1 coordinate 16,476, forward strand.
GAGGTGCCGAGCCATCTGGCACCGATACCAGACCTGGTCAGTGCCGTTCAGCTGGTCGTCGTCGGACTGATAGCCGCTGCGCTCCTCGCCGGCGCGCTGTCGTTCGGCCGTCGCTCAACGCGAACGCGGACGAGGGTGGAGTCTGGCGACATGCTGTGAGGGGACGCGCTGACAGGTCTCAGCCTGACACTCAACCCGCCGGACTTGATACGATGACTCGCTGCGCGGAGTGTCCGCGACAGGTGGGGATCGGAACAGGCCAGTGGGCACGATCATCGAGCAACGTCAGCTAGCCGACCTCGGCGCGAACCTCCGGCGCGAGGGGCAACGCATCGTCTTCACCAACGGCCACTTCGATCTGCTCCATGTCGGCCACCTGCGTTATTTGCAGGGTGCCCGCGCGCTCGGAGACGTGCTGGTCGTCGGTGTCAACGACGATGCAACCACAACGGCGAGGAAGGGGCCGGGACGCCCAATCCTGCCGGCCACGGATCGTGCCGAGCTGCTGGCCGGACTCACCTGCGTCGATTATGTGACGATCTTCAGCGAGCCGACCGCCGAGCGCTGCGTCGAGCTGCTACAGCCGGATGTGTACATCAAAGGCGGCGACTACGGGCCGGGCGGGGCCAATCTGCCCGAGGCGCGTGTCGTCGCGCGATTGGGCGGCGAGACGGTGATTCTGCCGCTCGAGCCGGGGCGCTCGACCAGTGAAATCGTGGCTGCCATTCGCGAGGGACGGTCGCTCCGATGAGCGACCAACCTCCGCGTCGTCGTCGCCCAGCGCGCGCCGGTGACACGATGCCGTACCCAACGGTCCCGTCGCAGCGTCGCCCGGCCCAGCCACCACCACCGAATCCACCGAGCAACTGGGCCCAGGCCGGCGACACCATGCAGTATCCGATCGTCTCGTCGGAACCGCTCCAGCCGCCGATCCCGACAACCACCGCACCGACCGCTGAGGAATCCGGCCACGGTGGCAAGGGTATCGCCTTAGCGGCAGTCATCCTGATGATCGGCAACATCCTGTCGCGCGTGCTCGGGCTGGTCCGCGAGCAGACGGCGTCGTACATGTTCGGCGCGGGCGATCAGATGGCCGCGTTT
>JAMLIA010000066.1 GCA_023954495.1 Thermomicrobiales bacterium
TCCCGCCTGAGACCGGCAGTCCTGATCGTCGCGCCGCGCGATTCGCAAGGGTAGTCCGCTTCGACTATCCTGCCAGTCTGGAATGCACATGATGGTGCGTGAGGACTGGAGGCGCTGGTGATCGACCTGCTGCTAGATAATGCCAATGTACTCACAATGAATCCGGCTCAGCCGACAGCATCGACCGTCGCTGTCGCGCAGGGCCGGATTATTGCTGTCGGTTCGCGCGACGAGCTCGCTGGTCTCCGTAGTCAGGCGCGACGCGTGCTCGATCTGGACGGCGCAACGCTGATCCCCGGCCTCATCGACGCTCACACCCACTTCCTGATGGGCAGCGAGTCGCTCAGTCGGGTGCGGCTGGCTGGCGTGACGACGATGGCCGAGATGCAGCGCCGCGTCGCCGAGAAGGTCGCCGCCGCCCCAGCCGATAGCTGGATCACCGGTCGTGGCTGGGACGACACGAAGCGCACGGACGTCGTTGCACTGCCGACTGCTGCCGACCTTGATGCTGTCGCGCCCGACCACCCCGTCTATCTCACGCGTGCCGACGCGCATGTCGGCTGGGCGAACTCTGCCGCGCTGCGCTTGGCCGGCATCGACGCGACCACGCCCGACCCGTATGGCGGTCGGATCGTGCGCGATGAGCGCGGCGAGCCGACCGGCATTCTGCAGGAGACCGCCAAGAAGCTGATCGAGCGCCTCATTCCGCCAGCGGACCACGCATCGCGCAGCGACGCCCTGCGGCAGGGCCTGGCGACGGCTGCGCAGTACGGCATCACCGGCATTCATGACAACACATCGGCCGAGGATATCGCCCTGTTCCAGGAGTTCCGCGAGCGTGGCGAGCTGACGCTGCGGGTGAACACGCTCGTCCGTGGCTGGGAGGTCGATCAGCCGTTCCTCGAACCGCTGATCGCGATTGGCGCGCGGACCGGCTTCGGCGACGACTGGATCCGCATCGGCGCGTTGAAGCTCTCGCTCGACGGCACGCTCGGCTCGCGGACGGCGGCGATGCTGGAACCGTACTCCGACGATCCAGGCAACACCGGCGTGCCACGTATCTCGCAGGAGGAGCTTGATCCGATCATCGAGCGCGCCCATCGTCATCACATCCAGGTAGCGCTGCATGCCATTGGTGACGCCGCCTGCCGGATGGCGCTCGATACCATTGAGCGCGCCACTGCTGCCCATCACTGGCCGAATCATCGACATCGCATCGAGCACGAGCAGGTCGTCGCGCCGTCCGATATGCCGCGCTTTGCCCAGCTCGGGGTAATCGCCTCATTGCAGCCGTGCCATGCCGTGACCGATCTGCTCTGGGTCGAGTCGCGCGTCGGACCTGAGCGCATGCCGACGTCCTACGCCTGGCAGTCGTTCCTCAAGCTCGGCACGCGCATCTGTCTGGGAACCGACTGGCCGGTTGAGACGCTTGATCCGCGCGTCGGCTTCTACGAGGCCGTGACGCGCAAGGCGCTCGACGGCACACCAGCGGGAGGCCGCCAGCCGGAGGAGGCGCTGACAATCGAGCAGGTGCTGAAGGGCTATACGCTGGATGCCGCCTGGGCCGAGCATGCTGAACAGGTGAAGGGCAGCGTCGAGCTGGGTAAGTACGCGGACTTCGCGATCCTCGCGCGGGATCCGACGGCGATTGATCCCGACGATCTGCTACATCTGGAAGTCCTCGGCACGATCGTTGAGGGCCGCTCGACCTTCGCCGGTGAAGATCGCTGGCGGGTGGAGTAGCGGCATGTCAGACGACGCACAGAACGACAGATAAGGGGTGGCATATGGCGAACGAGCTGTGGCAACTGGATGCTGTGGAGCTGGCTGGACTGATTCGTGACGGGCGCGTTTCGGCCCGCGAGGCTGTGGCGGAGCATCTGGCGCGGCTGGATGCGGTGAACCCGCAGATCAACGCGGTCGTGCCGCCGATGCTGCACGAGCAGGCACTGGCCGAGGCCGAGGCCGCCGATCGGGCGCGCCAGGCCGGCGATGCGGTCGGCCCGCTGCACGGACTGCCGATCACGACCAAAATCAATACTGATCAGGCCGGCTTGCCGACCGACAACGGCGCGCCGGTGCTCAAGGACTTCATCGCCAACGAGGACAGCGCCCAGGTGGCGAATCTCCGACGCGCCGGTGCCATCGTCATCGGACGGACCAACGCGCCGGCCTTCTCGATGCGGGCGATGACCGACAACGCGCTGCACGGCATGACGCTCAACCCGTGGAACCCGGCCATGACCTGCGGTGGATCGAGCGGCGGTGCCGGTGCGTCGATCGCGTCCGGTATCGGCGTCATCGGGCAGGGCAATGACATCGGCGGATCGGTGCGCTGGCCGGCCTACTGCAACGGCATCGTCGGTCTGCGTCCCAGCCTCGGGCGCGTTCCCGCGTTCAATCCCAGCAGTCCGGCGCGGCGCATGTCGTCGCTGATGATGTCGGTTCAGGGACCGCTGACCCGCAGCGTTCGCGATGCCCGGCTGGCGCTGGCCGCGCTGGCTGTACGGGACGTGCGCGACACCTGGTGGACGCCCGCACCGCTCGTTGGCGAACCACTGCCAAGCCCGATCCGCGTCGCGCTGGTCACGGCGGTCGACAGGATCGACATCGACCCGGCGACAGTCGCTGCCGTGCGCGAAGCTGGTCGCTGTCTGGCGTCGGCAGGCTATGCCGTCGAGGAGGTCACACCACCGGAGACGGCACAGGTCTGGGAGACATGGCACCCGCTCGGGCTGACTGATCTCAACCTGACACTGCGTCCACAGGCGCGCGAGAGCGGCGACCCGGGCATCTCGCGCTTCATCGAGTTCTGGTTCCAGCTCCGCGATGGAGCTGATCTGGCCGGCTATCTCGATGCGCAGGTCGAGCGGGATCGTCTGCTGCGCGCCTGGAACGTATTTATGGAGACGTACCCGGTGATCGTCATGCCGTCGTGCGCTGAGATCGCGCTGCCGGCTGGGAGCGACGTGCAGGATCTGGACGGCGCGCGGCGCACACTGCGGGCGCTGTCGTTCCAGCTGATCCTGCCGGTGCTCGGCTTGCCCGGCCTGGCCGTACCAACAACGCCGGTTGATGGCCTGCCGATGGGCGTCCAGATCGTGTCGCGACGCTTCCGCGAAGACATCTGCCTGGATGCCGGAGAGATCATCGAGGCGCAAGTTGGCCAGTTCACGCCAATCGACCCGCGCTCCTGAATAGTTAGAGGGTGTTATGCACATTGGGAAGTTCTCGATACCCTTGTGGGATGGAGAACATGACCCGGCTTGTCCATCGCGCGGTGCCAACGCCCAAGGGACACCCGGGCCATGGAGATCACTCCGGCTTGGAGATTGGCGTGCTGGATGCGGGGCTATACCGTGGCGCGCCGCCCCCGAAATGTAGGGGCGTATCGCATACGCCCGGCCAGAAACTGCTGACCATACAGGATGGGCACCCGGGCGTGGTGTCTGCCGGTTGGGGCAGGTTGAGGCCAAACGGGCGTATGCGATACGCCTGCTATCGAGAACGCTGTCAACCTGTTACAGCATCGTCGTTCCTGCTCGTTGGGTTCCCCAACTGTGCGTGAGGGTGTGGCAGCGGGCGCGGTCGGCAGTGGGGCCCGGCGCATCGGTCGACGGTCTGTCAGCCTGCTGCTATCCGTGGTTGGGTACCACCTGACACTGACTCCGTCAGGCACTTCCTCAACTACAAACGCGCGTCCAGCACACCAGCTGGCGCCGCGCGGGGCATCAGGGTGCTCGCATGAAGCCCGTGCCCGGTCCCCACTATCGACTGCGTCCGGTGCCACACCCGCTCAGTCTCAATCTGCCAAACGTGTCACTCGCGCTGATGACGATCCTGCGTCGTCGCCAGGAACTGTGCCTGTCGTTTGCTCTGCAACCACCTGCCCCAGTGCCCGACACGTCGACCAGTTCATGAGCGGCGGCCGTCACCGCCAGCGGTTTGGGCTTGCCACGCTCAACCAGCCGCCAGTAGCGGCGATGCGAACACGCCCGGCACTGATGGCGATGATCGCCGGATCAACGTTCCCGTTGGCGGGTAGCCAATCGCGCTGACCGCCGGGACACGGTGCATGATGGGCGGCCTCGACCAGGACATGCCGCGCACGGGTGGCCGCAAACTGCTGATCCCGCCCTGCCGCCATAGTCTCCGCGAGGCCTCGGTCGGCGTCAGCCGCGTAGCGCATCGCTCGCGGATGGTCGAAGCGACTCGGATCGCCCAACTCGATACCGGGTGGCAGCAGCGACCGGCTCCATCCCATCGCCACTGATAGGCGGCAGCCAGTTCAGCGTGGCGGCTGGCCTGGATCGCCGTCGCGATGGCCAGCTCCAGCCACTTCGAGCCGGGCTTCGGTCTCGGCCAGCGCTCCCAGGTGCTCACACAAGACCGTCTGTTGGGCACTATGGGGCGGGACCAGTCCGTGTAACCAGCTCCGATGCTTACCGGTCAGGCAATGACTCCCTCAGCGGGGTCACGTCAGGGCGCAGCAGCATCCCACTGATACGGCTGGCGCAGGTCACGTCCTGACGGGCGGCGTGGCGGGCACGGGCAGGTCACACGGCGCACCTAACGTCGGCTTCATCCGGCACCAGACCATCGTCCAGATAGCGCCCGAACAGCGCAGCCCAGCTGGCGAGCATAGCGTCGGTCGGTTGACTTGTCACCAGGCCGTTTCGGGACCAGCAGGGCTGTCGGCACAGGTGATCCCCCATTCTTGTCAGGTTGTCGCTGGAGCGTGTAGCTACGGCTCCAGCTTCGTAGGCAACCTCTAGCGTCGTGAGGATCCCCCAGCGAGCCGCTGATCTTGCGGACTGCCTCGGGGCGGGTTCGGAATGGTAGCCACGACCTGGCTGGTTCCCGGCCGGGCGTGGCGGCGGCGAAAGGTAATGATCGTCTCCTTGTGCACGTCACAACCTGACCGTCGACTGATACGTCGATACTATCCTGATTCGCTAACGTCGCGAGATCTAAAGCGCGTTGATCATGCTCTTTGAGTTCTCCTAAAACGACACTCTTGATGTCCTCTGCCGGTGGCCGGTACGCGCGTGTTGCTGGACGTGCCGGATAGCGCAACTGACCGAGCTTCCCAGTTGGCTTGTCGGCGATGATCTCGCTGCCGAGTACCGTGCATACGGCAGTGACCATTTCGCGCGAGAGTGACAGGACCGTGTCGAAGGGGTCGGTATGAGTTGCTGCGAGTTCGTGTCCAGCCTCCGACGGGAAAAGTGGGTTCAACCGTTCAATGCGCTGCACCTTGGCCCAGATGCGAATCCGCTCAACGGCTTCAGGCTGGGTGTGCGTCATCGTTTGGCGTGGTGACGGAGGTGGAGAGCAGGCGTAAGCTGAGGCGGAGATCATCGTCCAAGAATCGTCCAAGAAGAGTTGAGGAGCCGACGATGCCGCACGAGCCATCAACCACGCCGCTGTTTGCCGCGATTGAAGCGGACTTTCTCGTGTGGCGCGCCGCGCACCCTGCCGCCACGCTGACGGAGCTGGAGATCGAGCTTGACCGCCGCCTGCGGGAGGGACGCGCACAATTGCTCAGCGTGGCCGCCGAGACCACACCGGTCCCGGCGGGTGTCTGTCCTGATTGTGGCCACGCGCTGGTAGCGCATGGGCAGCGCGTGCGGCAGGTGGTGACGCAGGGAGACGAGTCACTCACCCTGGAGCGACCATCGCTGCGCTGTCCGGCCTGTGGGGCCGGGCTTTTCCCCCCTGGATGAGGTGCTGGAACTCCTGAGCGGGGTGGCCTTCACCCCCTGGCTCGTTGAGAGCATCGTGCGGCTGGGAGCACTCATCCCCTTTGGCCAGGTCCCAGCACTGCTGCGGCATTTCACAGGCGTCTCCGTCAGTGTGGCGACCGTCCGCCGTCTGACCGAGACGGCTGGTGCCGTGCAGGAGGCCGGAGAGACACGGGCCGTCGACGAGCTGGAGCACGCGCTGCCGGACGCGCCACAGGGACCGCCAGTGCAACTGCTCAGTGTTGATGGGGCGATGGTTCCGCTGGTGGGTGGAAGCTGGGCCGAGGTGAAGACGCTGGCCATTGGCACGGTCGAGGCTGTCACGCCAGCAATGGGGACAACCACCGGAGAGCGACCCGCTGCACCGATGGTACAGACGCGGGAGTTGTCGTATTTCTCGCGCCTGGCCGACACAGACACCTTCACCCGTCTGGCGACGATTGAGACGCAGCGGCGGGGGACGGAGACGGCCCGGACGGTGGTGGCCGTCACCGATGGTGCCCGCTGGTGTCAGGGGTTCATTGATGTCCAGCGCGCCGATGCCATCCGGATTCTCGACTTTGCTCATGCGCTGGAGCATCTGGGGCAGGTAGCCCAGGCCGTCTATGGAGCGGGCACGGCGACAGCCAGCGCGTGGCTCGGTCAGCAGGCGCACGCGCTGCGCCACGGACAGACCCTGGCGGTGCTCGATCGGCTCGCGGCCCTTGCTGCGGCACCGCGCTGCGGATCGGAGGTGCGCACACTGATCCAGCAGACCCACGTCTATCTGGCGACGCGCATGGAACAGGTGCGCTACGACGTCTTTGTTGCAGCGGGATATCCGATCGGGAGTGGATGTGTCGAGAGTGCCAACAAGCTGTTGGTTGAGGCCCGGCTGAAGGGCAGTGGGATGCACTGGGCGCGTGACAATGTCAATCCGATGCTGGCATTGCGCGCCCTGGCGTGTAATCAGCGGTGGCAGGAGGCGTGGCCAACCCTCTGGCAGGCTTGGCGGCGTGCCGTGCACGACCGTGCCAGGCAGCGTCGTCAGGCCCGTCGTGCGCGTGACCAGGAACCTCCATCGGTCGTGGTGGCAACTCCGCCCTCTGCCGTCGTCGTTGAACAACCCGCCCGACCAAAGACCATCGTCAACGGCAAGCCCACCAAAGATCATCCGTGGCGACGTTCCGCTCCCTTCCCCGCCAAACGATGACGCGCACCCCTGCCATACGACCTGCTAGACACTCGCAATATTCATGTTAATATCGTTTACATGAATCAACCACAGATGCCGGAGACGAGGCGCTCCTATCGGATGGAGGCTCGCGCTGCGCAAGCTGAGCAGACGCATCAGCGCATCCTGCGCAGCATGGTGGACCTCTTTTCGGAACGCTGGGTGGGCGACATCTCGCTGGCCGATGTCGCCGCTCGCTCGGATGTAACTGTCCAGACCGTACTACGCCGCTTCGGGAGCAAGGAGGGGCTGATTGCTGCAGCGGGAGAGGCGTTGCGGCAGCAGATCGAGGCGCAGCGCGGGCAGGCTCCAGTTGGAGACGTTGACGGTGCCGTTGCCAATCTCGTCGAGCATTACGAGGACGTTGGCGATATTGCACTGCGTGCCCTCGCGCAGGAAGGGACGCATGCGTCCATCCGCGTGTTGACCGATCGCGGCCGACAGGTTCATTACCAGTGGGTCGACCGGACGTTCGCGCCGTGGCTGGAGAAGGTCGCCGACAATGACCGTGCGACGCTCCGGGCCCAGATCATCGCAATCACCGATGTCTATGTCTGGAAGGTCATGCGTCGCGACCTGCAACTATCGCGTGGCCAGGTGGAATCCGCGCTCGCCGACATGCTCAACGGCGTGCTGGCCGCAACCTCACGATGACGTACCACATCATTCTGGATTCAGACTCAGGGGGTAACCATGCAGAACACCATAGCGGATCACTCCCGGCGCTTCCTGTTCGTCCTGTGGAATGGCGGCGGCAACGTCCCGCCGCAGTTGGCGATTGCCCGGCGGCTTGTTGAGCGCGGCCACGATGTACGCATTCTCGCCCCGCAGTCTCTGGCGCAGCAGATCGCGGCTGCCGGCTGTGTCCATGTGCCGTATGTCCACGCTCCCGAGCACGACAGTGCCTCGCCGGACACCGACATTCTGTGCGACTGGCAGGCGCGCACTCCGATTGGCGCAGCTGCGAGCGTGCGGGATCGCCTGATGGCCGGCCCGGCAGAACTTTTCGCCCGCGATGTCGTCGAGGCGGTCGAGCGCAACCCCGTTGATGTGGTCGTCACTGACTACATGCTCCTGGGCGCGTATGTCGGTGCTGAGCGGGCGGGACTTCCGTTCGCGGCACTCATCCACCATATCTATCCGCTGCCGGACCCCGCGCTTCCGCCATTCGGGTTCGGCCTGCAACCAGCCAGACGTGCGCCGGAGCGCCTGCGCGAGACCGTTCTGCGGCGGGCGTTCGCACGCTTCTACGGGGCCGCCCTGCCGCCGGTGAATAACGCGCGTGTTGCGCTTGGTCTTCGCTCGCTCGCGTCGATTTTCGATGTCTTCGCCCAGCCGGACCGCGTCCTCGTTCTGAGCAGCCGGGCGTTCGATTTCCCGGCGTCCGCCTTGCCTGACACGGTGCGCTACGTCGGTGTGCAGCATGTCGACGAGGCGGCGGAGCGTTGGGACGATCCATGGAGTGCCGACGATGCGCGCCCGCTGATTGTCGTCAGCTTCAGCACGACCTATCAGCGCCAGCAGGAAGTCTTGCAGCGGGTCACGTCGGCGCTCGGGGAGCTGCCGGTGCGTGCGCTCATCACGGCTGGGTCGCTGGCTGATTCGCTGGTCGTACCGGCGAACTGTGTTGTCCGCGCCTGGGTTCCGCACGAGCAGGTGTTCCCATCTGCGGACCTCGTCGTCACGCACGGTGGGCACGGGACGGTGACCACGGCGCTGGCGCATGGCGTGCCGGTGCTCTGCCTGCCGATGGGCCGCGACCAGGCAGATGTGGCGGCGCGTGCGATCTGGCGCGGCGCGGGACGAGCGCTATCATCCCGGTCGAAACCGGCAGCAATCCGGACAGCACTGGCGCAGATGCTCGCCGAGCCGCAGTTCCGGGTCGCGGCGCAGCATGTGGCGGCGGCGATGGAGCAGGGAGTTGGCGAGGCCCGCGTCATCGACGAGCTTGAGGCGCTTGGTAGGGTCTTCGCGGTGTCGTCGTGAGACTGCCTGCCGGGCGTATCGAGGCAGCGTGACATTCAATTCACGCTCACCCGCCCGCCAGCAGGCGCGGTGTTCCGGGCAGCGGCTTGTCCCACCAGTGGTTGTAGCGGCGGAAGACCTGCGGGTCGCGGGCGGCGAGGAATTCCTGCAATTGCTCTGCTTCGGCGCTGAGCTGTTCCCAGACGTCGTCCGAGAGCGGCTCGAACGCCATCGCCTCAATGCCTGCTTCGGTCGCCCGCCAGATGCCGACGACGTAGCCATCGACGAGCAGCGTCGGCAGCACGTCGCCGTTGATGCGAATGACCAGCTTGCGGTGCTCCGGCGGGATGATGCGGTCGCGGACGGAGTAGGCGAGCAGGATGTTGTCCCACATGCCCAGCAGGCGCGGCGGTGCCGGGGTGTCTTCGTCGGGAGTTGGGGCGTTGGGCACGTCGTAAAGCGGCTTGCCATCCGGCCCTTCGATCTCGATGACCTGATCGTGGAGATCCTTCAGCGCTGCCCGGACCCGTGAACGCTGCACCATCGCGAACAGCGCGACGTCCGCAATCGAGGCGGGGCCGAACGCTGCGAGGTAGCGGAGCGTCAGGGCTTTCATCCCGTCCGCCGATGCCGCTTCACCCGTCGCCGGGAGTTGCGGCGGTGCGACGAAGCCGCGTTTGCCGCCGAACGTCCATGTTGCGCCGGACGGCACATGCAGCAGCGGCGAGTATTGCCGCAATCCCCACCATGCACCCGGATGCGCGGCGTCACCGAGGCGCTCATTGACCCAGGCTTGCAGCTCGTCCGCCGGACGTGGTTCAGCCGCCTGCTCCAGCAGCTCAGCGACCAGTGCGGCGGTCTCTTCCTCGCCGATTCCGCTGGCCACAAAGCGGCGGTCGCGCAGGCGGGCAGCGTGAATTGTTGGCTCGCTCGCCTGTCGGAAGATCGGGTAGTCGTCGATGTGGATGGCGTGCAGGGTCATGCGGACGGCGTTCGACTTGACGACGCGCAAGTCAGTAAACGCCGTGTCGAGGTCGGCGGCGTCAAACTGGTCCAGCCGGTTCCAGAGCGCGAGGTAGGGTGAGGCAGGCTCCTGAGCCTGCAGGGCGACCAATTGCTGCACTGCCGTATCGAGCGGCACCACCTCGCGTTGCAGCAGCATCTGACGGCTCAATGTGGCGCGATTCAATGCGCGTTGGCTGAGTCTCATGCTGGATTCGTCCGAGTGATTCGCTTCGCTGTTGCGTCGTTGTGCATGTTGTCCGTTTCCATGGTGAGTGGGTTACGACAGTGTGTCGGGCGGATCGTGCCCGACCAGTCCGTCGACCGATTCGCGGATGAGGTCGGCGTGGCCATTGTGCCGCGCGTATTCCTCGATCATGTTGAGCAGGACATAACGCAAGCTGGGCACGCCAACCTGCGGGCTGTCCAGCCCGCGCGTCGCCAGCGCTGAGTTGATGATCGTGCGAGCGCGCGCGACGGCATCCTGCCAACCGGTGTAGAGATCTTCGGCTGTATCGTCGCTCGCCGTGCGCCAATCCCAGCCGGGATCGGCGTCCCAATCGACGGCGTTCCACGGCGGCAGCTGCTCGCGGCCCTGAATCCACTCGGCCGACATGTCGTCCTCGAACCGCGCCAGATGCTTCAGCATGCCGCCGAGCGTCATCGCGGAATCGCCGAGCGTCGCTTGCAGGCCGACGCTACCGAGCCCGCCGGACTTCCAGGCGAATGTCGCGCGCTGTCGCTCGAGGTATCCAAGCAGGGTGCTCGCTTCGTCGCCGGCGATTGGCGGCTCAGTCATCGCTCCGACTGTCCTCTCAGGTGTGGTGCGCGACGGGTCACAGCCGCACGTTGGCTGCGCGCGCCATCTGGCGGATGTGCGGTCGTTCGTGGACGACCAGGCGTTGGGCGAAGGAGCGCACTGTGCGCTCGATCGGCCTTCCGGCGCCGGTAATCGTCGCTGCCCGGGCGTATGCCTCCGGCGGCAGTGGCTCCACGATATTCATCAGGTTGCTGCGCTGTCGGATAAATGCATCCAGCGATAGGTGGAACTCCAGCTCGCGATAGTTCGTCTGTTTGATCCAGCGGCGCGGACTAACCGCCCGGATCGTCGGGTGATCCTCGCTGAGCAGCTGCTCGATACAACTGCCCCAGACATCGGCGCAGGCGCGCAGGTGAGCGAGGATATCGACGGCAGACCACTCGTCCGGCGCGGGGGCCGCGCGCAGCTGCTTCGGCGTCGCATCGATGCCGATGATGGCCATCTGCAGCGGCGCGTTGCGCAACCGATCCAGAATCTCGTCAAGCTCCATTTGCCTGCCCGCCTTCGGGCTCTCTCCTTGTCGAGTCGATCCGGCCGGTGAAATGCTCCCACTCCTGCGGATCGCCATCCCACAGATCGCTGACGCCGAGGCGTACGAGGATGTGGCGCGCTTCGGAGCGGTGCAGGGCGTTGTGCAGGATGACGTGCGGGATCGTGCTGCCGATGGACTGCATATAGCCGAAGTGGTCGACGAAGGTATCGTCTAGCCGTCTCTCGTCGCGCGCCGTTCGGGCGGCGTCGGCGAAGAGCGCGTAGTTGCGATTGTGGCGCTCGATCAGCTCAGCGATTGAGGGCGTACCCTCGCGATCCGGTGGGGCGGGTTGACCGAGCATCTGCTGTGTCCAGGAGTTGATCGTGGCAATGAGGTGATCGAATGTGTCACGGAGCGTTTTCTGGCCGATGTCGAATGTCTGGTCGAGCTGTGCGTCGGTGAGGTCGCGGCTCTGCTCCAGGTAGGCGTTCGTCGCCCACTGGTCGTGGCCGAGCATGCGGTCGAGCAAATCCATCGGGTGCCTCCTTGCGTGCCTGTCGTCAACGGGGGAGAGGGTTGTTCAGCTGAGCTGTGCGTTTAGAAACGCGATCGTGCGCTCCCAGGCCAGCGCGGCGGCCTCGGCGTTCCAGACGTCGGGCCGGTTGGCTTCGAAGAACCAGTGGCCAGTGTCGGGGTAGACATGGAACGTCACATCACGGCCTGCCGCGCGGATGCTCTCCTCCAGCGCGCGGACGCCATCCAGCGGCTCGAAGTCGTCATGCTCGGCGAAGTGGCCGAGGTAGGCAGCCCGGGCGGAACTGAATTCACCACCACCACCACCATAGAAGGTCACGACCGCGCCGATGTCCTCCGGACGGTTCTGCGAGAGCCACAGCGACCAGTAGCCGCCCATGGAAAACCCGACGACACCGAGTGCTTCACCACGCACGGCTGGCGAGTGACGCAGCTCATCGACCGCAGCGTTGATGATCGCCTCGGCGACCTCGGTTGACTGGTCGTGCACATCGACCAGCGCCTGCGCCTCGGCGATGTTGGCGGTCGTCGCGCCATCGGGATACAGGCTTGGCGCGAGCGCGACAAACCCCGCGTCGGCCAGCCGATCGCAGACGTCGGCAAACGTCGGCGTCAACCCCCACCAGGCGTGCAAAACGAGGACACCCGGACCGCTCCCACTCCCCGGCGTCGCGAGGTATGCGCGACTGCCCCCCGGCCCGTTCTCGATCCATTCACCCATGCACACCTCCGTACGTACATCGAACGTCCGTTCTAGTGCAGGATACGGGACGAGTACGGATTTGCCAAGAGGTCAAGGGTTGGTCGTCGTCGCCGATACGTTCGTAGTGGGCATGACCCGGCTTGTCCATCGCCGTGAGGCGGTCACACCCGCGCCGATTGATCGCAACCTCGGTGTATCGCCACCACATCGGCACAAAAATGCAGGGGCGAATCGCATACGCTCGTTTCGCCCCTGACCCGTTCCGACCGGCAGCCACCACGCCCGGGTGCCCATCCTGGATGGTCGCGTTTCTGGCCGGGCGTATGCGATACGCCCCTGCATTTGGGGGGTGGCGCGGTGCCGAAGCGCAGATGTCCGACGACTGCTGTTCGGCACGCCAACGCCGAGCCACACATCCAGGACGGTAATCTCCCCTGGCTTAGATCGGCGATCCCTTGTGGCCGAGTGCGCCGCTGAGTGCCGCAACCTCGCCGCTGTGATGGCACAGATGCCAACCGATGACGTTGCCGATGAAGACACCGAGCGGCATATCGCCGAATGACCCGAAGGTGATCGTGCGATCAAGATCCTCTGCAGAGAGCGAGCCAATGTACTCGTCGACTTCGGCGGCGACGGCGGCGTGGTAGTCGCGGAAGGCGGACATGTCGGCCTGCTTCAGCGCTTCCGACAGGTCGTCGCCAATGCCCAGCGTTCCGTCGCGTGTGATGCCGGTCTTCTCCGCCCAGTTGTCGCGATCGTAGATCGGCTCCTGGTCGCGGACGCGTTGATTGATCAGGACATCCTGCATCATGGAGCTGTGGGCGTAGATGGACGCGATCGACTGGATCGTTGCGCCATCAATTCGATGATGCCACTCGTCGGTGCTCAGTTCGGCGGTGGCGAAGTTCATGACATTACGGGCCTGATTGAGCTGTTGCAGGACCACGGACGTTGCATCCATATGCGTGACTCCTTTGTGTGACTCCTTATTCCCGAGCGGACGGCTCTGCTATGGATCACCGTAGCACCTTGTGTCCGCCCGTCAAGGATTGCGTGCCCTCAGCTGCGGACGATGCCGTCCTGAATAACGTGACGGACGCGCCGCAACGCGGCGAGATCGGCGGTCGGGTCACCATCGACCAGAACAAGATCGGCGCAATAGCCAGGGCGGATCAACCCGATCTGATCGTCGAGGTCGAGGATACGGGCTGCATCTGCGGTCGCGGCACGGAGGGCAGCGCTGCGTGTCATGCCACCGCTGACGAGCGCTTCGATCTCGTCCACCAGCGCCGGGTGCGGCGTTTCGGGGGATCCGGCGTCCGAGCCTGCGCCGATCAGCACGCCGGCCGACCGTGCATCGGCGAACGCCTGCTGGTGTCGCTCGATCACCTCGCGCGCTTTGGCCCGCGCATAGGCTGGGATGGCAGGGTTCTCGGACAGATTCTGGTAGACGTACAGCGTCGGGATCAGCGCCATCCCGCGCTCGGCCATCGTTTGCGCCTGCTCCGGCGTCAGGAAGTGGCCGTGCTCGATTGTGTCGATGCCCGCGTCGATGCTGTTCTGAATGCCCTGGCGGCCGATGGCGTGGGCGGAGACGCGCACGCCACGACGGTGCGCCTGGTCGGCGATCGCTCGCAGCTCGTCGGGCAGCAGCTCAACATCATCGACCGACTCGCCCTCGGGTCGTCCATAGACCCCACCGGTCGCCGAGACCTTGATGACCCGCGCGCCGGCGAAGAGCTGGGTGCGCACCGCCTTGAGCGCCTCGACCGGTCCATCGACCGGCATGCCCCAAAAGGGGTCGTGTCCGCCGGTCATGACAATCGTGCGTCCGGACGCAATGACCTGCGGCCCCTCGATCCAGCCTCGCTCGACCGCCTCGGCCAGCCGGATCGCCTGATCGTCGATCGAGCCGAGATCGCGCACCGTTGTGATGCCGGCGCGCAACGTCTGTCGCGCGAACCCGACGCCCTTCAGGAGCGTCTGCTCCGGCGACTCCAGCGCCAGCGATCGGACCGGATCGTCGCTGCCATCCCAGATGAGATGAACGTGCAGATCGATCAGTCCGGGCAGGAGCGTCGCACCGTTGGCTTCGATCAGGGTGCCGTGCGCGTTGGCCTCCGCCTGAATGGCATCCGGGATCTGCGCTGGTTCAGCTACCTGCTCGATCCGCCCGTCACGGACAACGACGCTGCGCGGACCACTCAGCAGATCCTCGCCATCGAACAGCCGGACTCCGTGGATCAGTAGCAGACTCATCACGCAGCTCCCCTCAGTCGAGATCATCGGCCGGACAGGTGCAGGATAGGCCCGGAGAACCGAAACGAACAGGTGCGGGTTGACGCGCGGGCGGCAGACCGCTATTCTGCGCGCGGTCCGTCGGAGCGCGCGACGCCTCGTGTCGCGGTATCGATGGTGGAACAGGGGGCCGAAGATGAGCAATACCATGGGCGCGAATCGTGCCACTGCCACCACAACTCAGCTGCGCGGATTTCAGCCGATCAGCCACTAGGCCACACCCAGACACGCTGAACTGAACCGCACCAGGTGCCCGGCACCGGGTGTTGCGCTGTGTACGCGCGTTCTGGTCGGCTGCGTCCCACATCTCTCACGTATTCGGATGACCTGTCATGGGTCACGAGCGGAACCGGCCCGTTGCCGGTCTGCCGTTGCATGTCTGCACGCCTGTGCAGCCGTTTCAAGGAGGTGCTGAATGGCGATCACCAGAGACACGCTGAAGCTGAAAACAGACGAACGCATACAAGGAGATCATTGTGTCGATCGAGACATCTCCGCGCGATGGCGCGCTCGTCCCCGAACTGGCAGCGCTCCTGGAGGAGCGCCTCATCGTTGAGATCATGCAGCAACTGAAGAGTGGCAAGGAGGCGACTGCCTGGGTCTGCCGAGGCGGACCGAGCATCGGCGGCGGCCTGGTCGTCGCCAAGGTCTATCGGCCGATAGTAGAGCGCGGCTTCAAGAACGACGCCGTCTACCAGCACGGACGCTGGGGCGGTGACAAGCGCATCCAGAGAGCGTTTGAGCAGAAGTCGCGGGCCGGTCGAGCGGCGCAGTTCGGCTCGTGGATCGCCCACGAGTTCGACACGCTCCAGCTCCTGTCGACAGCTGGCGCGGACGTGCCTCGACCGATCATCCGGGGCGATAGCGCGCTGCTGATGGAGTACATCGGCGATGAGGACGGAGCGGCCCCGCTGCTGCAGCACGTCCGCCTGCCGCGCGATGTCGCCGAGATCGTCTTCGCCCGTCTGCTCGACAACGTCGCGCTCTTCCTGGCGCACGATCGGGTGCACGGCGACCTCTCGCCCTACAACATTCTCTACTGGTCGGGGAAGGCGACGATCATTGATCTGCCGCAGGCGGTCGATCCGACGCTGAACCCGCACGCCGAGGAGCTGCTGGCCCGCGATATCGCAAACATCTGCGCCTGGGCGCGGCGTCAGGGCATCACTGCCGACGCAGCCAGAATTAGCGGCGATCTCTGGATGCAGTACCGCTTCGGTGGCCTGCGGGCGGCGTCCAATTGAGCGGTGCGAGTAGTGCGCGGGCCGGTCCGTGAGGTTGCATCGCACCCGGCACAGCCGTATGATGGGTGATGCTGAGGGTATGTCAGACGGTCTGACGTGCCCTGATTTCCCGCCAATGGGACAGCGCCGCAACTCATGTGAGTTGCGTGTTCGATCCTCGTGGAGGTGTTACTGGTTGGACGGTAGTTCGTCCCGTACCACAACCGAGCCGGCCGAACCCTGCCGGCAATTCGGGGGAACCGGATAGGCTACCTCCCAGACGCATCCACTGTCTGGTGAACTGCTTCCGCCCCCGGTACGCCGGGGGTGATTTGTGTCCGGGCTCGGTCTCGACAACATCGCAGTGTCGTTGTGCCGAGGCACATGGACCAGGAGGCAGCCATGACCAGGACGGCAGTCCGCCGCCACGTCGACCTTGCCGACGGGCGGCTGGTGATCCGCAAGATCGTCGTTGAAACAACCGAATGTCGCGAAGCAGCACCCGCTGCCGAAACCGTCGCGACCCTCGCCACCGACCAGCCCGAACGCGCCGCCCGCCTGCGTGGCCTGCGCCCCGGCAAATACGCTGTGCGCGTTCGCAAGACGCATCTGATTTAGGGACCTCACCCTCCCCGGCCCTCCCTCTCCCGTGGGGAGAGGGAGGGTGTCGTGGTGCGGCGGGGTTTGGGTGCCGTGTTGAGAGTGTTGGCAACCGTCGGACCCCTCTCCCAGCCTCTCCCCTGTGAAGGGAGAGGGGCAAGAAACGGCAGCCATTCCATCAGCACAACGACACCCCCTCTCCCCACGGGAGAGGGGGCCGGGGGGTGAGGTCTGTCGCATAATCCCCCACAGAGGGAGGTGCACGCATGTGCGATTTCAGCAATGTCAGTGACGATACGCCGTTTGGATATATCGTGGATACGCCGGAGATTCGGGCGCTGATCGATGAGACGCGGCGGCTGATGGCCGAGATACCGACTGATGCCGAGCGCGTGAAGGCGCTGGAGCCGGCGTTCTCGCGGCTGCTGGCCGCCGACGGCTGGCTGCCGACCGAATTCGCCAGCCCGGACGAGACGAGTGGCATGGGCGGCGGTATTGGGCAGTACGCACTCTATCGTGCCGAGGACGGCTCGCTGGCACTCTTCTCGCTCGTCGTCCCGCCCGGCGCGACCACGCCCGTCCATGACCACCTCGCCTGGGGTCTCATTGGCCTCTATCGCGGTCGGCAGGGTGAGACGGTCTATCGGCGGCTGGACGACGGCAGCGACCCGGAGCGGGCGGCGCTGGAGGTGGTCGTCGAGCAGGAGGTTGAGACCGGCGAGTTCTTCGCGCTTCTGCCGCCGGACGGCGACATCCACAAGGTCACGACGATCTCCGACGAGCCGTCCGTCTCGATCCACCTACTGGCGAACGACACTGCCTGCGTCTGGCGGCACCAGTTTGAGCCGGAGGCCGGCACCGTCGCCGCGTTCCGCTCCGGTTACT
>JAMLIA010000067.1 GCA_023954495.1 Thermomicrobiales bacterium
GGCGAACGTACCGTCACCGATATCAATGCCGCCCGGCGAGAGGACGGTGCGCCCCCAGCCATCCGTGCCGCCATTGAAGTTGGTGTAATACGCCGCAGCCGCCTCGGGATAGCCCTGTGGCAGCGACGAGTACTTTCGCTCGCTTTGCGGGTCCCAGTAGTTGTCGTCCACATTCCATGGGCCGACATCCCAGACTGGGGCGATCACCGTCTTGCCGTTGTATTCGAGCTTCACCTCGAACTCATTGCCGCCCTGACTGGACAGCACGCAGAAGCACGGCAGCGCGACAAAGTGATCGTTCGGCTGAATGACGTGCCCGTTCGCGGTCGTATAGCCGACCAGTCCCTCCTGGTAGCCATAGACGCGATATGTTGCACCACCGAGGTGCTGGTGCTGGTCGACGTCGTGGACGGCCTGCGGCGCAGCTACCCCTTCCGGAGCATCCTCAGCAGCAGCAGGTCCACCAACAAACGTGGTTAGCAGCAATACAACCGCGGCAACGAACAATCCGCGCCGAGGTCGCACATACCGATCCCCCATGCGATCCTCATTTCTCCGCTTCCCCAAAAACGTGACGAGGTACACACCGATGATTGCAAGATTGGCAACGCTCTCGATGCGCAGCAGCGTAACACGGAACTCTATAACACGACAAGCGTGACTCTGAGGCAAGAAATCGCACTCTCATGACGCATTGTGAGCCAATTGTGATGGAATCATCGCGCAATCCCGCCGCGCAATATCCTGCGTCCGGAGGGAATGGTGAGGCGCATCACGAGTTCGCCTCGTGACACGCAAGTCAAAGGACAGAGGTGCGGATGGCGTCAGGCGCGGGCTGCGCCCTCTGATTCAGACGGCTGCGCGTCACTCGACACGGTCGGTCGTCGCCCGAGCTTGCCGTTCATGACCATCGCCGCCAGGCAGTCGAGAATGGCGTGAACGCCGAGGAGTGCCGTGTTGTCGGAGACGTCGTACGGCGGCGAGACCTCGACGACCTCCATCCCGATCAGGCCCTCTCCGGCAATATTGCGGATCATCTTCAGCGCCTCGCGCGGCAGTAGCCCGCCCGGCATCGGCGTGCCGGTCCCCGGTGCATACGCCGGATCGACCGAGTCGACATCGAACGAGATCCAGACTGCCTTGGCATTCTTCCAGGCGATCTCCAGCGCGTACTCGACGACGCGGTCGGTGCCGTAGCGGTCCACATCATCAATCGTGATGACGGTCGCCTCGCGCTCGCGGGCGACCTTGAGTCCCTCGCGCGATCCGGTCCAGCCGCCGATGCCGATCTGGACGAGGTTCGAAGCGGGTGCATTCGGGATGTTCGTCGCGTGGAAGAACGGCGAGCCGTGCATCCGCTCGTCCATCCCATATTCCGAGAGGTCGGAGTGGCGGTCGAAGTGGATGATGCCGATGTTGCCGTCGATGAATGGCGCGAGTCCGCGAACATCCGGGTAGCCGATCGCGTGGTCGCCGCCGAGGATGATTGGGAAGACTTCGCGTTCAGCCGCATAGGAGACCGCCTTGGCGATCTGGTCAAACGACTTCTCGATGTTTGACGGGATGATGTTGATATCGCCAGCATCGACCATCTTCAGCGCACTGTTCAGGTCAACGCCGCGTTCGGGGTTGTACCCGCTGGCCAGAGCTGACATCTTGCGCATCGCTTGCGGGCCGAAGCGCGTGCCGGGTCGGAATGTCGCGCCGCCATCGTACGGCGCGCCCATGATGACGACATCCTGCCCGCCGAGCTGGCGCATGTCTTCCAGGTGTTCGCCGTTCATGAAGTTGCCCGAGTTGAAGCGCCAGCGGCCACGAGTGAAGAGCGGCATCATGCGGTCGCGAATGCTCTCGGCTGAGGGCAGGCCGTATTCGAGCAGCATCTGCTGACGTTCCTTGTCGGCGGTGTTGTCCATCTCGGCCTCGGCCTGCATGGCCCAGGTGCCCCGCAACTGGTCGTGCCTGATCCGCTCAGCAGTGTCACTCATCGTCAGACCTATCCTCTCGGCTCGCACACTCTCGGCAGACGCAGCCTACACGGGCTGCGGCAGTCTGTGAAGTGATCGCGCGTGCTCAACTGCCAATCGACGTTGAGGCACGATCAGTTTGTGCTGTATCTGCGAGTCCGCGCGCGTAGCGCATCGCCGCGATTGTCCCGGACAGCAACGCCACAGCCAACGCGATCGCGACCGGTCGTGAGCCGAGCGTATCAACCGCGATCCCTGCCAGCAGTGTCGGGATCAGTGCACCGGCATTACCGATCACGCCCTGCGTGGCAAAGACCTGCCCGCGAGCGTCGTCCGGCGCAACCTCCAGCAGCACGGCTCGCGCGCCGACATTGACAATCGCTGAGAAGAACCCCGCCGGGATCGACACTACCATCGTCGTCGCCGTCCGAGTCGAGAGCCCGAGTTGGTCCGCAACGGACGCCAGCGGAATGCCCGCCGTATCGATCAGGTCAGCGACACCATCAATTGCGCCAAACGCGGCGACGGAGAACGCGAAGCAGATCGTCGCTACGATGGCGATGCGTCCGTGCCCCAGCCAACGCCCGAGCGGTGGTGCGACCCGCAGCCCTACGACCAGCCCGATGACTGCCGGAGCAAACACAAAGACCGTGTTGTCGGCCCCGGTGTTCAGCACGTTCTGCAGGTAGGCCGGCACGATCGCCAGCAGCGCGCTCAGCCCGACCGCGATCAGCACGCCATTCGCAAACGCATTGAACGCCCGACCGCTGCTGGTGGCGACCTGCCAGCCGCGTCGCAGATTGAAAGGGATCGTCCGCCCCGCGCTCTCGCGCGGCTTCAGGCGGCCGATGTCGAGCATGAAGATCGCCGCGACGGCGTAACCTGCCGCGCAGATGGCGACGAACGGGCGCGCATCGGGAAGGCGCAGCAGCAGCGGCGCGAGAATCACCATCCCGGCGACCTGCGCCAGCGTGAGCGCCAGGTTGCCCATCGATGTGCCGTCGGCCAGGCGGCTCTCCGGGAGAATGCGCGCCATCACTGCCGCCTCACCCGGCGAATAAAACTGGTGAATCGTCCAGATGCCCAGCGTCACGCCGAAGAGCACCACAAGACTATCCGGCTCACGAATGAGTGGGACAACGACGAGTGCGCGCAGGATGTTCAGCGTCGTCAGCAGCGCCCGTTGCGGCAGGCGATCGGCGGCCCAGCCGCCGATAAGCCCGAACAGCATCGACGGAATGATCGAGCAAATGACGAACAGCGAAGCGTAGATGCTGCGGTCTGTCCGATCGACGATCAGGATCAGCAGTCCATAGAGCAGCGCGGCCTGCGCCGTCTGCGCCACGAGCCGCGAGAACCACCAGGCGCGAAACACATCGTTGTCGAGGAGCCGGAAATCTTCCCGGCCCTCGCTCGGTGTGCCGCCGATGTTGGTAACACTGGTGACTTGTTGAGTGTGGTCGTCAGGCATCCCCACCACCTGCCCGGTCCGAGCGAGTCACCGGGTTGTTGTAACACGAGTCGCTGTCGCGCCCTGCTCCGGATTGACGCAGACGTACAATCGACCATGCTACGAGGCGAGGTGTAGCGCGGTTCGCCGCAAGCCGGAATCGGAGGCCGCGAGTGGGTGAAGCATGGCAGCGCGTCGTCGCCTCCGGCATCGTCGACGGCCCGAATCCACGGTGTAGTGAGCAGCCGTCGCCAGACCTGCTGGAAGGCATCCGCCTGTTCAACGACGGCGAATTCTTCGAGTGCCACGAGGTACTGGAGGATATCTGGCGCGCCGAGCGCGATCCGATCCGTTACCTGTATCAGGGCATCCTCCAGATTGGGGTTGGCTTTCATCACCTGCGCAACGGAAACTATCGCGGTGCGACCTCGCTGCTCTCCTCCGGCATCGCCAAGGTCCACCGCTTCCAGCCAACCTGCCTGACCATCGACACCGAGCGCCTGGCAGTCGAGTCACAACGCTGCCTCGATGACGTGGAGGCGCTTGGACGAGAACTGCTGAGCGACTTCGACTGGTCGCAGGTCCCGACGGTCCACCTTGTGCCGCCGCCGAGGTGAGACGCGTGATGTGTCGAGCACTCTCGTCTGCGTAGGACTGTATCGAACGGGTGGGAGATTTCTCACTGCGGTTCGAAATGACAGGACACGGGGGTGGGTGCCGTGCCTGGCGAGATGGCATTTCTCACAGGTAAAGCTCGCGCATTTGACCGTGTCAGACGGCCCGATCCTTTTGGGGCGGCATCAACTCCCGTAATCTGTAATTTCCAACCGCAGAGAGAAATCTCTCCACCTGTTCGACTCTGTCCGGTGCGGGAACTGAGAAATCAAGTCGAGACGAGTTACCTATACCAGCGGTGACGTCCAGTCACCGCGCATGGCCGCTTCCTTGCCGACTCCACTACAATCACTCAATGCGGTAATGTTCGGCACGTTTCGGCGGGGCGCACCTGGCGCTTTGTCATTGTCGGGGGATCATGTCTACTACGGGTTCCAATCAACAATCATCATCGAACCAGAAGCTGCACCCGTTGGAGCGTGAGCGCCGTGTGCGTGAGCAGATCGCGCAGCTTCGCGAAGGCCCGCCCGAACTGTTGCAGCCGCTGGCGTCCTACGTTGTTTACGAGCTCGGCCGCCGTGTCCGGATGGGCCAGCTCACCTACGACGACATCCACCGCGATGAAGTTCTCGACTCTGCCGTCGCGTCGGCTCTTGGCCGCCTGCAGGAGCAGGGCGAGCCGCTGCGCGACATCTCGTCCTACCTTCGGGCACGCGCGCAGGACACCATCAGTCGCGAGGTGCGCCGGGTTGGTCAGGAACGCCGTCAGCACATTTCGCTGGAGCAAACCGTCATGTCTGGCGAGGACGGTGAAGGTGGCGAGGAGGTTCGCGTTGCCGACCTCATCCCCGATCCGAACGCGCGCGAGCCGGAGCAGGTCGTCGTCGATAACGAAACGCTCGCGTACCTGATCGACATTCTGTCCGATGTCCCCGATCTCTGGCGGACGATCTTTCTGCAGCGCACTGTACAGGAGCGGTCGGCCCGTGAGGTCGCTGAGCTTGAGGGGCTCGATATCGACGAAGTTCGCCGCATCACGCTGCGCACACGTCAGTATCTTCGCGATCGCTACGTCACTGAGTACGACGAACTTTTCGATCTGGACGCCTGACCCCGCGCTTCGTCGTTTCCCCCACGCTAAATGAACAACTGACCATCGCCCGGTAGCCACGCCCATCCTGCCTGCTGCCGCCTGCGTGATTGTCTCCGCATGTCGGCGCAGGTACGATCCTGACGAATAGTGTGGTGGACGATATCGGGGAGGGATACGACGTGAATCGAGGCTGGGTCATTGAGGCAGTGCAACAGATTGAGCGTGATTTTCAGCGCTCAGCGGACACACACTTGCTGCGACTGGAATTGCCGGCCGCACCTGGGGTCGATCTCTACATCAAGGACGAATCGACACATCCTACCGGGAGTCTGAAGCACCGGCTCGCGCGATCATTGTTCCTCTACGGCCTCTGCAATGGCTGGATCGCTGAAGGTACGACGATCATCGAGTCGTCATCGGGCAGCACCGCCGTGTCTGAGGCGTACTTCGCGCGCCTGCTCGGCCTGCCATTCGTTGCCGTCATGCCGCGCGGCACGTCCGCCGCCAAGGTCGCGCAGATCGCGTTCTACGGCGGGCAGTCGCACTTCGTCGACAACCCGGCTGAGATCTACTCCGAGGCGCAGCGGCTCGCTGCCGAGTGCGGCGGCCACAACATGGATCAGTTCACCTACGCCGAACGTGCGACCGACTGGCGCGGCAACAACAACATCGCCGAATCGATGTTCGAGCAGGTCAGCCACGAGCGCCATCCGGTGCCACGCTGGGTCGTGACCGGTGCCGGCACCGGCGGCACCTCCGCGACCATTGGCCGCTTCATCCGCTATCAGGGTCTGGATACGCGCCTCTGCGTCGTCGATCCCGAGAACTCGGTGTTTCTCGACTACTTCGAGCACGGCGACCCGAATGTCACCAGCGCCAAGGGCAGCGGCGTCGAGGGCATCGGGCGTCCGCGCGTGGAACCGTCGTTCGTCCCTGAGGTTGTCGATCGCATGCTGCGCGTGCCGAACGCAGCTTCGTACGCCGGTGTCCGCTTTCTGGAGCAGCACCTTGGCCGGAAGTACGGCGGCTCGACCGGCACCTGTGTCTACGGCGCGATGCAGCTCGCCGCTGAGCTTGTCGCGGCCGGCGAGCATGGCGCGATCATGATGATTGCCGGGGATCCGGGCGAGCGCTACCTCGACACGTACTATAACGATGCCTGGCTGGCTGAGAACGGCCACGACATCGCGCCGTACCTCAGCCAGCTCGCAACCGCCTACGAAACTGGCGGCTGGCCGTCGCTCGAGTCGGGCACCAGCACGTAGCCGACCGCAGGTCTGTTCTCGATCAACGGCGGCTCGCCCAGCTTGTTGCGCAGGCGGTTGAGTGTCACCCGCAAGATGTGGGGCTCGTCCGCGTACTCGGGCCCCCAGACTGCGGTGAGTAGCGCACCGTGGGTGAACACACGGTTCGGGTGCCGCGCCAACTGCAGCAGGAGCCTGAACTCGGTCGGCGTCACACGCACCTCGTCGCCGAAGCGCCAGACGCGCCGATCGACGACAGAGACGGTTAGCGAGCCGGTCTGGATCGTATCTGGCTCGCGTTCGCGTGGTCGTCGTCGCATGACCGACCGCACGCGCGCGAGCAGCTCGTTGACCCGAAAGGGCTTCGTCAGGTAGTCGTCGGCCCCGGCATCGAGTGTCGCGACCAGCGATTCCTCGTTGGTGTCGGCCGTCACGACAACAACCGGCACGTCTCCGGCGGCGCGGATCTGGCTGACCAGCCCGCGCCCCGAACCGTCCGGCAGCATCAGGTCGACGACCAGCAGGTCGGGCAAGCGCTCCGACCAGAGCAGAAAGCCTTCAGCAGCCGTCATCGCGGTGATGACGTTGAACCCGGCCTCGCTCAGGTGGCGGGCGATCAGTGTCTGAATATCGGGATCATCTTCGACGACAAGAACCAGCGTCTGATCTCGTCCGGTGGTGTCGTCCATCACTCATGCTCCTGATCTCGTACCCTCCCCCGCTATTGATGATGCCTGTCCGGAGCCGGTCTGTGCCACTGACGGCAAGAGTAGAATCGAATGTAGCGAACCCGCGTGGATACGCCACGCACCGCGAAAGGTGGGGAGAATGCCTCAGAAATCGGACACGCTCCTCGGCTTGCAGACTCGCCTTCGCCAGCAAGGCCGTCGCCTGACGCCGCAACGTCTGCTTATCCTTGAGTTGCTCTTCTCGCACGGCGATCACATGACGGCAGAAGAGATCTTCACCGCCGCCGAGCGACGTTTCCCCTACATTAATATGTCTACGGTCTACCGGACGCTCGAATTCTTCCGCGATGAGGGCATCGTTACCGAGACGGATCTGGGCAACGGACGACGCCACTTCGCTTTGCTCTCAGACGATCCGCACCACCATCTGATCTGTCTTTCCTGCCAGGCCGTCGAGGAGATTGAGGACTCGTACTTCGACGGTCTGCGCCAGACGCTGCGTCAGCGCAACGGCTTCGAGCCACGCATCGACCATCTGGCGATCTTCGGCTACTGCCGTGGATGCGCCGCGACCGGTCATCGATCCTGATGTACGTCCTTGCGCTCGACATCGGCTCGTCGTCGGTGCGGGCCGCGCTGGTCGACCGCAGCGGCAGCATCGCGCCGGACACCCTGCAGCGCGCCGATCTCGTACTGGCTGCCGACCGGGACGGTGCCTCGACCGTCGATCTCAATCGCCTGCGCGATCTGGCCGAGCACGTCATCGACGCGGCCTTGCAGACGCCGGAGGCCCAGCAGGGCATCGCAGCCGTCGGCGTTAGCACCTTCTGGCACTCGCTGGTTGTACTCGACCGTGCAGGGCGTCCGCTCACGGACGTGCTGACCTGGGCCGACACGCGCTCGGCGGTTGAGGCCAACCTTCTTCGCAGCGCTCTCGATGCCGAAGAAGTTCGCGAGCGAACTGGTTGCCCGCTGCACCCGTCGTATCTGCCGGCCAAGATCCTCTGGCTGCGGTATCACCAGGCCGACCTGCTCAGGAACGCGACGCGGCTCGTCTCCGCTGCTCAGGCGCTGACGCACGTCTGGCTAGGCGCGGATGCCGCGTCGGTGTCGATTGCGTCCGGCTCGGGGCTGTTCAATCGCCGGTCGCTGACGTGGGACGAAGAGATCCTGGCGCATCTCGATGTCTCCCCGAACACTCTGGGCGAGATTGCCGCCGAGCCGGAACTCCTACCGCCCGTACTCGCGAGCTACGCTGAGCGCTGGCCGATGCTCCGCGATGTCCCCTGGCGCGCACCGATCGGCGACGGCGCGGCGTCGAACGTCGGTGTTGGCTGTGTCAGCGCCGACCGACTGGCGCTAACACTCGGCACGTCGGCAGCCATACGCCGCTGCCAAACCGGCGAGCCGGACGCGCCTGTGTCGCCCGGTCTTTGGCGCTACTCGCTCGACCGAGCGCACACCCTGACCGGTGGTGCATTGAGCGAAGGCGGCAACGTCTTCGGCTGGCTCGCCGCGACACTGCAATTGCCAGCACGCGATGAGCTCGAGACGAACCTGCTTGAGCGCACGCCCGGCGAGCACGGCCTGACCGTCTTGCCGTTCTGGGCGGGGGAGCGCTCATTGGGCTGGAATGGCAACGCGACGGCGACCATTCACGGAATGCGATTGAGCACGTCCGCGCTGGATATTGTGCAGGCCAGTCTCGAAGCGGTCGCATATCGTCTCGCGGCGGTCTACGATGCACTTGCCACCGAAGGCGAAACAGTTGTCGCGACTGGTGGAGCATTGCTCAGCTCGCCGGCCTGGCAGCAGATCATTGCCGACAGCCTCGGAGTCCCGCTCGTCGTCGCGGATGTCGAGGAGTCGTCGCTACGCGGTGCGGCGCTGCTGGCCTGGCGAGATGTGTGCGGAGCGGCGTTGACCTGTGATTCGTCGCCGGTGGTCGGCAGGCTGCTGGAACCGCGACAATCGGCGCACGAACGCCACCGCGAGCTGCGGGCGCGCCAGCAATGCCTCTACGAGCGCGACCGGCTGCCGCCGATGGCACGCGAGTCGCGGTAGGGATCGTGTGTTAGCGAGTTCGTCTATTCAGACGATCGGGAGGCGAACATCGGCCGGACCGTAACGGCCGGTCCCCAACATAGGCTTTGAGTTCGACGCAAACGAAACAGAGGGTATGACATGGCCAGGAATCCACTGCAACAGTTGACTGACTACGGCCAGAGCGTCTGGTACGACAATCTCAGCCGGGATCTGGTTGAGAGCGGCGGTTTGCAGGAGCTGATCGACAATTCCGGTGTCGTCGGCATCACCTCGAACCCAACCATCTTTGACAAGGCGATCAGCGGTTCTGATCTCTACGATGAGCAGATCCGCAGGCTCGCCGCCAGCGGACGCTCAACCAGCGATATGTACGACGCCATCGTCATTCAGGACATCCAGTCGGCCGCCGACGTCCTGCGTGCCGTCTACGACCGGCACGACGAGAAGGACGCCGACGGCTTCGTCTCGCTCGAAGTCTCGCCGTCGCTGGCGCACGATACCTCGGCGACGGTGGCCGATGTGCGGCGACTCTACGCCGCGCTGGACCGCCCGAACGTCATGATCAAGATCCCCGGCACGTTCGAGGGCACACCGGCGATCGAGCAGATGCTCTACGAGGGCATCAACATCAACATCACGCTGCTGTTCTCGCTGGATGCCTACCGCAACGTCGCCGAGGCCTACCTGACGGCACTCGAGCGGCGGGTTGAAGAGGGCAAGCCGATCGGGGACATCCACTCGGTTGCGTCGTTCTTCGTCAGCCGCGTTGACACCGAGGCCGACAAGCGTCTGCAGGCGATCATCGACGCCGAGCCGGGCAGCGACCGTGCGAATGAGGCGCAGGCGCTGCAGGGCACGCTAGCCATCGCCAACGCGCGCCTCGCCTATGCCGCGTTCGAGGAGATCTTCACCTCCGAGCGCTTCAAGAAGCTGCAGGAATCGGGTGCACGTGTGCAGCGCCCGCTGTGGGCCAGCACCAGCACCAAGAACCCGGCCTACTCGGACACCCTCTACGTCGATGAGCTGATCGGCCCGGATACCGTGCAGACGCTGGCTCCGGCCTCGATCGAGGCGTTCGGCGACCACGGCCATCTGGCTCGCACCGTCGATCAGGACGTGGACGGAGCGCGCGAGATATTCCGGCGCTTTGAGGCGCTCGGCGTCTCCTACGACGACATCACTGCCACGCTGGTGCGTGAAGGCGTCGCGTCGTTCATGAAGTCGTTCGAGGATCTGCTGCATCATCTGGACGAGAAGCGCAACGCATTCGTCGCTGAGATCGAGCAGGCGCGGCAGGCGTCCATCGGCGCGTTGGCTGGTGCTGTTGACCAGTCGCTCTCGGCGCTCGCCGCTGAGAAGGTCGCGACCCGGCTACAGGATGGCGACGCGAGCCTCTGGGGTGACGACGAGAAGGTACGCGCCTCAGCCTCGACCCGGCTCGGCTGGTTGCCGGTCGTGCAGGCGATGCGTGCAAAAGCCCGGGCGGACCAGTTCTCCGACTTCGCCGCCGAGGTGCGCGAGCGCGGATTCCGCTACGCCGTGCTGCTCGGTATGGGCGGTTCGTCGCTGGCCCCCGACGTCTTCTCGCGGATGTTCGGCGTCGATGCCGGCTTCCCTGAATTGATCGTGCTGGACACGACCAATCCCGGACCGATCGCGCGAGTCGCCGCCGAGATCGGCGACGATGCGATGTTCATTGTCTCGACCAAGTCTGGCACGACCGTCGAGACGATGTCGCTCTACCGCTTCTTCTTCGAGCGCGCCGGCGGCGACGCATCCCGCTTCATCGCCATCACCGACCCGGGCACGCCACTGGAGACGGAGGCGAAGGAACGCGGCTTCTGGCGTGTCTTCGCCAATCCATCGGACATCGGCGGTCGTTACTCCGCCCTCTCCTACTTCGGCCTCGTGCCACTGGCGACGCTCGGCATGGACGTCCTCGATGTCCTCGACCACGCTATGACGATGTTGCCGATCAACGACGAGCAGCACCCCGGCGTCTGGCTGGGCGCGGCGCTCAGCGCGGCGCAGCAGGCCGGGCGGGACAAGCTAACGATCATCGCCGACGACAGCTGGGCACCATTCGCCGATTGGCTCGAGCAACTCATCGCGGAGAGTACTGGCAAGCACGGCACCGGCATCCTGCCGGTCATCGCCGAGTCGCTGGATGATGCCGATCACTACGGCGACGATCGCCTGTTCGTCCATTTCGACGCTGGAGAGAACGGCAAGGCGGCGGCACTGGCGCAGGCGCTGCGCAATGCTGGACAGCCGGTCATCTCGATCGGCGTCGATATCCCGGCTGATCTCAGGCGCGAGTTCGTGCGCTGGAGATCGCGACCGCCATCGCCGGTCGCCGTGCTGAGCATCAACCCGTTCGATGAGCCAAACGTCCAGGAGGCCAAAGACGCCACCAACGCCGTCCTGCGCGGCGAATCGACCGGCAGCCAGCCGCCAACCGACGCGGGCGAAGCCGTCCGTGCTGCGGTCACCGCCGCTGCCGAAGATGGCTACGTCGCCATTCTGGCCTACGTCGATCCGACCGCAGATGTCCGCAACGCGCTGAACGCGCTGCGCAGCGGGATCTGGCGACAGACTGGTCGGCGATCACCGTCGGCGTTGGACCGCGCTATCTCCACTCGACTGGCCAGTTGCACAAGGGCGGTCCGTCGACCGGCTCGTTCCTGCTGCTGGTCCAGCAGCCAGCAAACGACCTCGCGATTCCTGAGGCGGCGTTCACGTTTGGTGAGCTGTTCGCCGCGCAGTCTGCTGGCGATGCCGCGACCATCGCCCGGCTATACCGTTGGCGCTGGTTGATCTCGGTGCCGACGCTGCGACCGGCCTGGCACATGCACTGGCCGATGCGGAGAAGCAGACATCGGCGGCCGACGACTAGATTCAGATTCTTGGTGACTGAAGCACATTGTATGAGGAGGTAGCGTGGATATTGCGATCATCGGGCTGGGCCGCATGGGCGGCAACATGGCGCGACGGCTGCTGCAGGACGGACATCACGTCGTCGTTCACAACCGCAGCCGCGAGCCGATTGACGAGCTGGCCGGCGAGGGTGCCGACCCGGCGTACTCGCTGGAGGAGATGCTCAACAAGCTACCCGAGCCGCGCGCAGTCTGGCTGATGGTCCCGGCCGGTGAGCCGGTCGATTCCACATCGAGCAGCTTGTCCCGATGATGAGCGAGGGCGATGTCGTGATCGACGGCGGCAACTCGCGCTTCACCGACTCCATCGCACGCCACGAGCGTGTGACCGCCCACGGCATCCACTACATGGACGCCGGTACCAGCGGCGGTGTCTGGGGTCTGCAGGTTGGCTACTGCATGATGGTCGGCGGCTCCGACGAGGGCTTCGCGATCATCGAGCCGGCCATCAGGACGCTAGCCCCTGAGGGTGGCTACCTGCACGTCGGCCCGAGTGGAGCTGGCCACTACGTCAAGATGATCCACAACGGCATCGAGTACGCGATGTTGCAGGCGTATGCCGAGGGCTTCGAGATTCTGGAGCGCTCGCGCTACGATCTCGACCTGCACGCCATCGCCGGGATGTGGAACCACGGGTCGGTCATCCGCTCCTGGTTGCTGGAATTGGCCGAGCGCGCGTTCGCCGAGGACCCGCACCTCGAATCAATCCGTGGCTATGTTAACGATTCCGGCGAGGGCCGCTGGACCGTCTTCGAGTCGATCGACACCGATGTCCCGGCACCAACGATCTACCTCGCGCTGGCCGCACGCTTCGCGTCCCGGCAGGACGACCTCTTCGCCAACAAGGTCATCGCCGCTCTCCGTCACCAGTTTGGCGGACACGCCGTCGTTGAGGAATCCGATGCTCCGCCGACCGGCGTCTGAGTCGCAGGCATGTTTCCGGCCCGTATCTTGTAAGGACGATCGATGTCCAACCTGACGCAGACAATCTCTCCCCAGCAGGACCAGCTGCGGAGCAACCCACTCCGCGAGGGACTGCTGATTGAACGCACTCCTGCACCGGCGATCATGGTGATCTTCGGCGCGTCGGGCGATCTGACGCGCCGCAAGCTGATTCCGGCGCTCTACAACCTGGCGCTTGAGCGTCTGCTGCCGATCAGCTTCACCGTCGTCGGCTTCGCGCGCCACGACGAGACCGACGAGTCGTTTCGCTCCAAGATGCGTGACGCCGTCAACGAGTTCTCCCGCCGCACGCCGGTCGACGATGCCGTCTGGGAGTCCTTCAGCCAGGGTCTCTTTTACGTCAAGGGCGACTTCACCAACGCCGACGATTACACCGGTCTGGCAGACCGACTGACGACGCTCGACGGCCAGCGCGGCACGCTCGGCAACCGGATGTATTACCTGGCGACCCCGCCTGACTTCTACGATGACATCATCGAGCAGGTTGGTCAGCACAACCTGAACGACGGCCCGGATGGCTCGTGGCAACGGATCATCGTCGAGAAGCCGTTCGGCCACGATCTCGATTCCGCCGACCATCTCAACAAAGTCGTTAACAACGTCTTCGACGAACGCGATGTCTTCCGCATCGACCACTATCTCGGCAAAGAGACCGTTCAGAACATCATCGCATTCCGCTTTGCCAACGGCGTCTGGGAGCCGCTCTGGAACCGGCAGTACGTCGACCACGTCCAGATTACCGTCGCCGAGTCGATCGGCATCGAATCGCGCGGCGGCTATTACGACGAGACCGGCGCGCTGCGCGACATGATGCAGAACCATCTGATGCAGTTGCTGACGATGGTCGCGATGGAGCCACCGGTTGCGCTCACCGCCGACCCGGTCCGCGATGAGAAGGTCAAGGTTCTCCACGCCGTCCGGCCGATCGACCCGCGCCATGTCGAGGAATTCACCGTCCGTGGCCAGTACAAATCCGGCTACTCAGACGGCGAAGCGGTGCCCGGCTACCGCGCCGAGGAGAAGGTCGATCCACACTCGCTGACCGAGACCTTCGTCGCGCTCAAGCTGTTTATCGACAACTGGCGCTGGGCCGGTGTGCCGTTCTATCTGCGGACCGGCAAGCGCATGCCGCGACGAGTCAGCGAGATCGCGATCCAGTTCAAGCGCGCCCCACACCTGCTGTTCAACGCTGACGTAGCCGAGGAGCTGGAGCCGAATGTGCTGGCGCTCGGCATTCAGCCGAACGAAGGTATCGCCCTGACCTTTGGTGTCAAGGTCCCCGGGCCGATGATGAATCTGCGCTCAGTGCACATGGGCTTTGAGTACGGGACCGCGTTTAACGTCCAGTCTCCCGACGCTTACGAGCGGCTACTGCTGGATGCGATGCTCGGCGACGGCACACTCTTCACCCGGCGTGACGAGGTCGCCGCTGCCTGGAACATCATGACGCAGGTGCGTGCCGGCTGGGAACGGCAGACAGTCGACGAGATTCCCACCTACGAGGCCGGATCGTGGGGACCGGATGAAGCAGGCCAACTCCTGAAGAAGGACGGTCGTGCATGGCGGGAGCCGTAGTGCGATGAGTGCGCCACAAACACACCGAATCAGTATCACGGCCGATGGCCAGCGGGTCGTAACGGTCGATCAGATTGTCAACGAGCTCTCGCGCGTCTGGACCGATATCTCGACCGAGGTCGAGCAGCAGACCGGCGAGATCCCGCTGCGGACGAGCATCCTGACGCTCATTATCATCGCCAGCGGCGAATCGCAGATTCGCATGGCTCACGAGACGCTACACGAACTGGTCGAGCAGTTGCCGTCGCGGGTGATCGTCGTCGAGATCGGACCGGAAGGCACCGACTTTGACGCCAACGTCGCCGGCCATTGCCGCCTGCACAGCGGACCGCGCACGCCCTGCTACGAAGTGATCGAGCTGCACACGCCGCCCGACAAGATCAAGGCGGTCCCCAGCTTGCTGGCGCAGCTTGAGCTGTCCGGCATTCCGTGCGCGATGTGGTGGGTTGGACAGGTCGATTTCGAGGCCGACGAGTTCAAACGCCTGGCCGACACAGCCGACCGCGTCATCATCGACTCGTCGCGCTTCGACTCGGCGCTCGACACGTTCGCGTCGTTCGATAGCTTCCTGCGCCATGATGAGTCCGTCTGCACCGGCACCGACCTCGCCTGGGCACGGGTTGTTCGCTGGCGCGAGGCCATCGCGCAGGCATTCGATCACCCAGAAACGATCGAGCTGCTCTCGGCGATTGAGACGGTCGAGATCGGCTTCGATTCGACTGCCGAAGCGCAGGCGTTGCTGCTACTCGGCTGGCTCGCCTCGCGGCTGCAATGGTCGCTCGATCGTGTCGACCGCGAGGGAACCACACTGCATGTCCGCGCACGCAACGCATCCGGCGGTCCGATCGATGTCCATCTGCTGCGGCAGTCGAGCACCGGCGTCGGGCTGCG
The DNA here is from genome assembly GCA_023954495.1 of Thermomicrobiales bacterium. NCBI lineage: Bacteria > Pseudomonadati > Thermomicrobiota > Thermomicrobia > Thermomicrobiales > Thermomicrobiales bacterium. The sequence goes on from JAMLIA010000067.1 coordinate 15,470, forward strand.
TTCAGTGCGCATTCTGGCGCGCGAGAAAGAGCGCAACGCCCGCATCACGGTCCGGGTCCGTGCCGAGAACATCCTCGTGACGTCGGTCGAGTGGCCGGGTGTCCCACGGCAGGACCGCGTCGACCGCCTGCCTGCCCCGCGCCTCAGCGACCTGATCGGTCAGGAGTTGCTGGTGCGCTCGCATGATGAGCAGTACCACGAGGCGCTGGCATTCGTCGTGTCTGTTGTCGCCGAGCTAGGGAGATCGCATGAAGCTGCAAGCTGAGCAGGCCGCACGCGCGCCGGAGGTGCAGGTCTTCGAGACCGTCGAGGCAGCGCAAGAGGCCGCCGCGCACATCATCGCCGACGCGCTGCGTCCGACGACGACCGGCGAAACATGCAGCATCGCCCTCTCCGGCGGCTCGACGCCGCGCGGCATGCACGAGCACTTGGCAGCGTTGTCCGGCATCGACTGGTCGCGCGTGCAGGTCTTCTGGGGCGACGAGCGAACCGTCCCGCCCGACGACGACCAGAGCAACTACCGCATGGCTGAGAAATCGCTCCTGTCGCGCGTCGAGGTGGATGAGTCGCATATCCATCGCATGCGCGGCGAGATCGATCCGAGCGAAGCTGCGGACGAGTATGAATCCGCGCTGCGCCAGGTCTTTGGCGATCTGCCGACCGGCGAGTTTCCGGCCCTCGATGTCGTCATTCTCGGCATCGGCACCGATGGCCACACCGCGTCGCTCTTCCCGTGCACGGCGGCGCTGGACGAGCGCGAGCGCTGGGCCGTTGCCAACTTCGTCCCACAACAAGATACGTGGCGCATAACTCTCACCTATCCGGTGCTGAACGCCGCGCGTCTGACCGTCTTCCTGGCGACCGGTGCGGAGAAGGTTGGTGCGCTCTATCGCATCTTTTCGCCGACCGTCACCGACCGTCCGCCATCCTGGTATGTCCAGCCAACCGACGGCCGCGTCATCTTCATTCTCGACACGGCCTCGGCTGAGGGTGTCAATCAGGCGCTGGCAGAGGTGAATGCGTCAGGCGAATAGCGGCCGCTCCATCTCCAACTGACGGACGACCTCGCGCCATCCAGTCGCGTGCAGCGCCTGAGTGATTGGTCCGCCGATCGCTTCGTTGAGTAACGACATGGGCTGGTCCGGGTGTTGTTTACCGGCGGCAGCGATAACGGCGCTGATCGCCGCAGCATCAGTCCCGCCGATATCGACGACCTGGACGCCATGAGGGCCGTGTTTCCAGACGATGTACCCGCTGTTGTTGCCGGACGTGCTGGCCAGCGCCTCCATGTCGGAGGTCGGTGCCGATACGCTGGACTCGCGCTGCCAGGCGAGTGGTCTGCCGCCGAGCCCTTCCCGGCTTGACAGCAGCAACATGGGATCGGCAGCATCGACAGCGGTGGATGCCTCAGCCGCAGCCTGCCCTGGCTCGCGCTGATAGACGCCAAGCTCCCGAGTGATGACAAAGCCGCCGCTCTCGTAGACACGGATCGCTGCGGCGTTCGTCGAGATGACCTCCAGCTGTATTCTCGTTGCCCCGGCTGATTGCGCTGCGGCGAGGGTCGCGTCCAGCAGCGGTCCAGCCAGCCGCTTGCCGCGCCACTCCGGTGTGATGCCGAAGCCGCCGATCCACGATCGCTGGTCACGCAGGCCGACCAGCGCCATCCCGACGATTCGATCATCCTCGCGCCAGACCGGCGACAAGTCGAGCCGGATGTCGTTCGTCTCGACGTGCGTCGCCATCCAGTCGCCGTCGACCTGAACGGGCATGACGTAGCCCTGATAGACGCTGTTCATCGCGATGGCGAGTTCGCCAGTGGTTAGATCGGCGGCTGTCTGAATCGTGAACTGCATCAGTCCTGCCCATGCTCTGTTGTCGCGTCACACACAGTAGGCTTTCAACGCCAAAGTGTCGCTTAGCCCGGCGCGGCAGGCAGCTCGTTTTTTCTGTCGTCTAGCGCCCGGAGACGGGTGATGCATATTGTCAGGCGA